>NZ_JBEFDG010000053.1:0-81757 GCF_040137905.1 Corticimicrobacter sp. | reverse complement strand
GCGCTTTTCGTACAGGATGAATGGAGCCTGACAGACAATACCGTGCTGACGGCAGGGTTGCGCAATACCTGGACGCGTGTCGAACTCGACAGGTCTGACCGCTATCCCGATCGCACCAACAGCAGCAGCACCAGCCGTCCTGTCGCCAGCCTGGGGGTGGTGTATTCCGGAATTGAAAATACCCAGTTGCGCGCCCTGTTCTCGCAGGGCTTTCGCAATCCCAACATGTATATCAGCTACATGGGCTCCAGCAACGGGAACCGTCACGTCCTGCCCAATCCGGACCTGAAGGCGGAAAAATCCAATAACTACGAAATTGGTGCCCGCTACAACAATGGCAACCTGGACGCCGATCTCAGCCTGTTCTACAGCGACATCCGTGATGGCATCCGGATGGTGACGCTGCGTCGTGGGCCAGGTGGCGTCGAGATGCAGAACCAGAACGATGACAAGACCCGCAGCTATGGTGCCGAACTGGCCGTCAGCTATGCCATCGACGGGACCGGCTTCACGCCCTATGCCAATCTCAGCCTGCTGCGCTACAAAACCATCAAGCGCGGGTTCTCGACCACGGACAACGGTGTGCCTTCGGCCTGGGGTACGCTGGGCCTGAAATGGGAAACCAACCTGCAGGATGGCAGCAACCTGTTTGCCGACGGGCAACTGGTCACGTCGCGTGGCGCACACTCGGAAATCGTCAACGACCTGACGGGTGTGGCTTCGGGCAGTGAGTACCGCTCCGGCTGGAGTGTTGCCAACCTGACGGTGGGACTGCAGAAGAAAACCTCCACCCTGACCTACAACGCCACGCTCAGTCTGCGCAACCTGTTTGACCGCAGCTATACGCCTGCACCGGGCGGCTACCTGCCCGAGCCGGGCCGGCATGTGGTGGCTACGATGGGCATCGAGTTCTGATCGGCATGACCCCATGAAAAAAGCGATCCTGGCCGTGTGGCAGGATCGCTTTTTTTGTCACCGGGCCGCCCCAAGACAAAAAGCGCCCCCCTGGGAGGCAGCGCCGGCGCGCAGCGACAAGCGTGGGGGTGTTTTTTGGATGAGAACCCGGATATGGGTTCAGATTCTCATGCGGCTGCCTGGGCTGTGGTCTGGCAGCCGCATGGTTGCTTATCTTCAGGCACCCATGCCGCCCAGGCACAGATACTTGACCACCAGGTAGTCGTCCATGCCATAGCGCGAGCCCTCGCGGCCCAGGCCCGACTGCTTGACACCGCCGAAGGGCGCGACCTCGTTCGAGATCAGGCCGGTGTTGATGCCGACCATGCCGTATTCGAGTGCTTCGGCCACGCGCCAGACGCGCTGGATGTTGTTGCTGTAGAAATAGCTGGCGAGACCGAACTCGGTATCGTTGGCCATGGCGATCACATCTTCATCGGTCTTGAAGCGGAACAGCGGGGCCAGCGGGCCGAAGGTTTCCTCGCGGGCCACGCGCATCTCGGGGGTGGCACCCACCACCACGGTCGGCTCGAAAAAGGAATGGCCCAGTGCGTGCGGCTTGCCGCCGACCAGCACCTTGCCGCCCTTGGCGACGGCATCCTCGATGTGTTCCTGCACCTTGGCCAGGGCGGCATCGTCGATCAGCGGTCCCAGGTCGACACCCTTGTCGGTCCCGTTGCCCACCCGCAGCTTGCCGACGGCAGCGGCGAGTTTTTCGGCAAAGGCGTCGTACACGCCATCCTGCACATACAGGCGGTTGGCGCAGACGCAGGTCTGGCCGGCATTGCGGTACTTGGAAGCAATGGCTCCCTCGACGGCGGCATCCAGGTCGGCATCGTCGAACACGATGAACGGCGCGTTGCCGCCCAGTTCGAGCGACAGCTTCTTGATCGTGTCGGCACTCTGGCGGAACAGCAGGCGACCGACTTCGGTGGAGCCGGTAAAGGTCAGCTTGCGCACGGTCGGGTTGGAGGTCATCTCGCCGCCGATGGCACGGGCCTCGCCGGTGACGACGCTGAAAATCCCGGCCGGGATGCCGGCTTCCTCGCCCAGCACGGCCAGCGCGAGCGCCGACAGCGGCGTGGCCTCGGCCGGCTTGAGCACCATCGGGCAGCCGGCAGCCAGCGCCGGCCCGGCCTTGCGGGTGATCATGGCGGAGGGGAAATTCCACGGTGTGATCGCGGCGCAGACCCCGATGGGCTCCTTGACGACGATCAGGCGACGGTCGGCTGCTGGCGTGGCCAGGGTGTCGCCCTGCACGCGCTTGCCTTCCTCGGCAAACCATTCCAGGAATGAGGCGGCGTAGACGATCTCGCCACGCGCTTCGGCCAGCGGTTTGCCTTGCTCTGCCGTCATGATGGCCGCCAGGTCATCGGCATTGGCCAGCATCAATTCATACCAGCGGCGCAGGATGGCGCAGCGCGCCTTGGCGGTCAGGCGCCGCCAGGCTGGCCAGGCGGCATTGGCCGCTTCGATGGCCCGGCGTGTCTCGGCCTGGCCCATGCGGGGCACGTGGGCGACGACTTCGCCGGTGGCCGGGTTGCGGACTTCGACGGTATTGCCCTGGTCAGCATCGATCCACTGGCCATTGATATAGGCCTGTTGACGCAGGAGTTGTGGGTTCTTTAGCGAAAGCATGGCATTCCTCTGAGGCAAGGGGGATGTACGCGAGGGGTCAGGCGCTCATCCGGGTTTTCTGGCTGATGCGACCGCGCAGCCATTCGAGCACCAGCAGCAGGCTGGTCGACAGCACGATCAGGATCGTTGCCAGCGCGGCAATGGTCGGGCTGATGTTTTCTCTGATGCCTGTAAACATCTGGCGCGGCAGCGTGACCTGCTCGGCACCTGCCAGGAACAGCGTGACCACCACTTCGTCGAACGAGGTGGCAAAGGCAAATAATGCACCCGAAATGATGCCCGGCGCAATCAGCGGCAGGGTGATCCGGAAAAAGGTGTACAGCCGGCCCGCGCCCAGCGACAGGCTGGCCCGCACCAGATTGTGGTTAAAGCCCTGCAGCGTGGCCAGCACCGTGGTCAGCACGAAGGGGGCACCCAGCGCGGCGTGTGCCAGGATCAGCGCGGTGTAGCTGTCGGACAGGCCCAGCGGGGCAAAGAACAGGTACATGCCGACACCGACCACGATCACCGGCACGATCATGGGCGAGATCAGGATCGCCATCAGCAGGCCCTTGCCGCGGAACTCGGCCTTGACCAGTCCGGTGGCGGCCAGGGTGCCCAGCACCGTGGCGATGGCGGTGGCGGCCGGCGCGACGATGAAGCTGTTCTTGGCGGCGCGTATCCATTCGGGAGCCTCGAGCAGGTTCTCGTACCAGCGCAGAGAAAAGCCCGGGATCGGATAGGCCAGGAAACTGCTGCTGGAGAAAGACAGCGGCACGATGGCCATGATGGGTAAAACCAGGTACAGCAGGATCAGCACGCAGATGACGCGCAGCGCCACGTACCAGATGCGTTCGGACCACAGCATGCTGGGCGGGAAGTCGGGTATCAGTCGTTTCATGGTCAGTCCTTGTTCCGGGCCGGGTCAGCGTGCCGTTGCCTGGGCACCGGGGCGGGTGATGCGCTGGTAAACGGCGTACAGCACCAGCGTGGCGGCCAGCAGCAGAGCGCCCAGCGCGCAGGCCATGCCCCAGTTCACCACCGTGTTGGTGAAGTAGGCGATGTAATAGCTCACCATCTGGTCATTGGGGCCGCCCAGCAGGGCCGGGGTGATGTAGTAGCCGATGGTGGTGATGAAAACCAGCAGGGCACCCGCTGCCACGCCGGCATAGGTCTGCGGCACATAGACCTTCCAGAAGGCGGCGAACGGATGGCTGCCGAGCGAGATGGCAGCGCGCTGATAGGTGGGCGGGATGGACTTCATCACGCTGTAGAGCGGCAGAATCATGAAGGGCAGCATGATGTGCACCATCGAGATGTAGATGCCAGGACGGTGGAACAGCAGCAGCAAGGGCTGATCGATCAGGCCCAGTGCCTGCAGGCCGCTGTTGATCAGGCCGGATTGCTGCAGCAGCACGTTCCAGGCGGCGATGCGCACCAGTACCGAGGTCCAGAACGGAATCAGCACGCAGATCATCACCAGGTTGGCACCCCGCGCCGACAGCGTCGAGGCCCAGTAGGCCAGCGGAAAGGCAATCAGCAGTGTGATCAGGGTCGAGACCAGGCCGATCCATAGCGTGCGGCCGAAAATGTCGAGATAGATGGCGCTGTCGGGATCGGCCGGGATGATGCTGCCGAAATTGTCCTGCTGGCGATCCAGCGAGGCCAGCAGGTAGGAGGCCGTATGCGGTGAGGCATGCTTGGCGATGGCCTGCCAGTATTCGACCTTGCCCCAGCGCTCGTCCAGCGCGATCAGCGCCGTGCGGGCGTCGCCTTCGAGGGGCATGGCGCGGGCCGTTTTGGTGACCAGCGAGCGGTAGCCGCTGATCTCGTTGTTCAGCCGCCGTGCCAGGTTGCCGATCAGGGCGGCACCGGTTTCGCGAGATTGCTGCAGGTCGAGGGCCAGCGCATCGTAGGCAGGCTGCCCGGGCAGGTCCTTGCGGCTCCAGTCATGCAGCGCTGCCACGGTGTTGGGCAGTGCATTGGCGACTTCGGGATTGGCTACGGCACGCTGCAGCAGGGTGCCGATCGGCACCAGGAAAATGACCAGTACGAATACCGCCAGCGGAGCGATCAGCAGCAGCGCCTGGCTCTTGCGGCGCCACTCGGCCATGCGCAGTTCGCGCTTGAGCTGGCGCATGTCCGGCTCGGCGGTGGACAGGCCCGGTGCAAGGACGGCTTGGTGGTTCATGATGACTCCGGAAAGCGGCAGAACGGGTGTCTCGGGCAGTGTCCGGCAGGGCGGCGGTGTGCATGGCGCACCGTCCTGCCGGACGGCCCTTCAGGGTTTAGCGGGCGGCCCAGGCGGTGAAGCGCTGTTGCAGCTCTTCGCCGTGGTCGGTCCAGAACTCACCGTTCATCAGCACGCCGACCGACGCGTTGGCGGGTGCGCTGGGCAGGTCGGCCAGCACCTTGGCGTCGAGGTTTTCGAGCGCCTTGACGTTGACCGGCCCGTAGGCGATGTTCTGGGCGTAGACCGTCTGGTTCTCGGGTTGGCTGGCATGCTTGATGAAGTCATAGGCCAGATCGGTGTTGGGCGTGCCTTCCGGGATGACCCAGTAGTCCAGGTCATAGATGCCGCCATTCCAGGCCACGGCCAGCGGACGGCCTTCACGACGGGCTGCATCGATGCGGCCGTTGAAGGCAGTGGACATCACCACGTCGCCGGCAACCAGGAATTGCGGAGGCTGTGCGCCGGCTTCCCACCACTGGATGTGCGGCTTGAGTTCGTCCAGCTTCTTGAAGGCGCGATCCACGCCTTCCTTGGTGGCTAGTACCTCGTAGACGTCCTTGGCGGGCACGCCGTCGGCCATCAGGGCAAACTCGAGGTTGTACAGCGCCTGCTTGCGCATGCCGCGCTTGCCGGGGAATTTCTCGATATCCCAGAAATCGGCCCAACTGGTCGGTGCGGTCTTGAGCTTGTCGGCATCGTAGGCCAGCACGGTGGACCAGACGAAGGTGCCGACGCCGCATTCGGTCACGGCTTCGGGAATGAAGTCGGCCTTGTCGCCCACGCGGCTCCAGTCGATACGCTGGTACAGTCCTTCGTCGCAGCCACGGGTCAGGTCGCCGGTCTCGACTTCGACCACGTCCCAGGTGACATTGCCGGCTTCGACCATGGCCTTGACCCGGGCCTGCTCACCGTTGTACTCGACTCCGATGATGCGGTTGCCGGTCGCTTTTTCGAAGGTATCCACATAGGCCGTTTTCTGGGCATTGCCATTGGCACCCCCGAAGTTGACGACCGTCAGGTCCTTGGCGCTGGCCCCGAAGGCCAGGCATGCGGTTGCGGAGAGGAAACACACTTGACGCAGAGAGAACGGGAAAGCCATGGTAATACCCCCTTGTGTTTTATGCGGAAAGGCGTGTCTGGTGACACGGTGCTGCAGGATTGCTGTGATGACAGAGGTGGATGCAAAGCGGACTGCGGAAAATCGTGAAGCGTCTATGCGAGGCTGTACCGGTACTCAGGCGTAGATGCGCAGGTGCTCGGGCAGGAATTCCAGCGTGACCGGCGTATCCACGGTCATGCGATCCAGTCCGGGCGTGCCCAGCGGCACCTTGACGAAGCACTGGGACTGGCCAGGCAAGGTGCATTGCAGGCGCACATGGTCGCCGAAGTAGATCAGGCTGGAAACGGTACAGTTCAGGCGTTGCAGGCCTGGGGTGACGGCACTGTCTGCGGTGACCAGGCGCATGCGCTCCGGACGGATGCTGGCAGTCGCCGGCTGGCCGGCGGCAAACGTGCCGATCAGGCGACCATGCACGGTCTGTCCATCGGGCAGGGCCAGGGCGCAAGTGTCCGCATCCTGCTGAGTCAGCTTGCCAGCGAGGCGGTTGCTGTCGCCGATGAAGCCGGCCACGAACAGGTTGTCGGGTGTTTCGTAGAGGGCATCGACCGGGTCGATCTGCTGGATGATGCCCTGGTCGAACACGGCGACCCGGTCACTCATGGTGAGGGCTTCGTTCTGGTCGTGCGTGACATAGACGAACGTCATGCCGAGCTGGCTGTGCAGGGCCTTGAGTTCGATCTGCATGTGTTCGCGCAACTGTTTGTCGAGCGCGCCCAGCGGCTCGTCCATCAGCACCAGCTGCGGCTTGAAAACCAGGGCGCGGGCCAGCGCGATGCGCTGCTGCTGGCCACCCGAGAGCTGGGCCGGATAACGGTCGCCGAATTTTTCCATGTGGACCATGGCCAGAGCTTCCATGATCCGCGTCTTGCGCTCGGCGGCAGACATGCCACGTACCTGCAGCGGATAGCCGACATTCTGCGCCACGGTCAGGTGCGGGAACAGGGCATAGTTCTGGAACACCATGCCGATATTGCGCTTGTGCGGCGGCACCCGGTTGAGCAACTGGTCGCCCAGCCGGATTTCGCCGCCGGTGGGGAATTCGAATCCGGCCAGCATCATCAGGCAGGTGGTCTTGCCCGAACCTGACGGGCCCAGCAGCGTCAGGAACTCGCCCTTGTAGATATCGAGGTCGAGGCTTTTGACGACGAGATTCTCGCCGTCGTAGGTTTTCTTGACGCCGCGAAAGCTGACGAGCACGTCCTGGCTGGCGGAAGAGTGGGTCATGATGCGAATTCCCCTTGGTAGTATCGGTATCGAGCGCTTTTATTATGGAGGTTGCGCCTGCCTGCTGGCGATCAGCCGCGCAGGGCGGCCTCCAGAATCTCCAGCGCTTCATCGAAGACGGCGTCCTCGATGGTCAGCGGGAACAGGAAACGGATGACGTTGCCGTAGGCACCGCAGGTCAGCAACAGCAGGCCGCGTTCCAGTGCGCGGGCCTGCACGGCCTTGGCGAAGTCGGCGTCGGGCTGCTCGTGCGTGCCGAACTCCACTGCGATCATGCCGCCCAGTCCGCGCACATCGCTGATCTGCGGCACGCTGGCACGCAGCCCTTCGAGTCGCTGGCGCAGGCGATCGCCCAGGCGCTGGCTGCGGCCGGTCAGGTCTTCGTCGGCGATGATGTCGAGTACGGCATGGGCAGCGGCCACCGACAGCGGGTTGCCGGCGTAGGTGCCGCCCAGTCCGCCCGGTGCGGGCGCATCCATGATCTCGGCGCGGCCGCAGACGCCCGACAGCGGCATGCCGCCGGCCAGGCTCTTGGCGAAGGTGATCAGGTCGGGCAGGACGTCGAAGTGCTCACTGGCAAACAGCTTGCCGGTCCGTGCAAAGCCGGTCTGCACTTCGTCGGCGATCAGCAGGATGCCGTACTGGTCGCAGATCTCGCGCAGGGCACGGAAGAATGCCGGCGGTACCGGGTTGAAGCCACCTTCGCCCTGTACAGGCTCGATGATGATGGCGGCCACGCGGGTGGCTTCGATGTCGGCCTTGAAAAGTTGCTGCAGGGCGTGGACGGCCTGTTCCTGCGTAACGCCGTGCAGGTCGCTGGGGAACGGCAGGTGGTGCACGTCGCCCGGAAAGGGGCCGAAGCCGATCTTGTAGGGGGCGACCTTGCCGGTCAGTGCCAGCGTCAGCAGGGTGCGGCCGTGGAAACCACCGTTGAAGGCGATGACGCCGGGGCGGCCGGTGGCGGCACGGGCGATCTTGACGGCATTTTCGACGGCTTCGGCACCGGTCGTGAAGAATGCGGTCTTCTTGGCATGAGAACCGGGTGTGACAGCGTTGATGCGCTCGGCCAGGCCGATATAGGATTCGTACGGCACGATCTGGTAGGCCGTATGCGTGAAGCGTTCGAGCTGGGCCGAGATGGCTTCGACGATGCGCGGGTGGCGATGGCCGGTATTGAGCACGGCGATGCCGGCCGCGAAGTCGATATAGCGCTTGCCTTCGACATCCCACAGTTCGGCGTTGAGTGCGCGGTCGGCGTAGAAAGAGCACATTACGCCAACGCCACGCGGGGAGGCGGCAAGGCGGCGTTGTTGCAATGACTGGTTATCCATGTTGGCTCCTGGTTCGGAAATGTTTTCCTGCAGCGATGTCCGCCCGGGCATCGGTTTATGGGCGTGCAGGAACAGTGTCTGCGGCTCAGTATAATGATGCGTGGATCTTTGGATTAGATCCAATTTTTATGTTTTGATAGGGCCACTCATTTCTCTAAGGGTTTGTACTAATTAGGGTTTTTGCGGATGGCACCTGTTTTTTGTGGTGGGGTAATGCATGGATCCAACCCTGTCGGAATGGCTGGCTGCACAACTATCGGAACCGTCCGATGAGCCTGCCTATCGCCGGCTGACGCACCTGTTCAAGCAGGCCATTCTCTCCGGTCAGATCGGTGGCGGTACCCGCCTGCCCTCGTCCCGCGCATTGGGGCAGGATCTGGGCATTGCCCGCAATACCGTGACTCATGTCTACGAGCAGTTGCAGGCAGAAGGCTATGTCCAGACGCAGACCGGCAGCGGTACCTATGTGGCCGATACCAGCCCGGACATGAGCGGGGCAGCGGTGCGCAGCCGGCAAAGCCATCACGCGGCACGCGATCACCAGCGACTGTCGCGGCGCGGGCGGCGCACGATCGAACTGTCCGGCGTCAGCAAAGTGCAGTGGGGCGCGTTCATGCCCGGCGTGCCGGACGTGACGGAGTTTCCCGTCAAGGTCTGGACCCGCCTGCAGAATCGCATCTGGCGTGGTGCCCGGCCAGAGCAGATGACGTATGCGCAAGGTGGCGGCTATCCGCCGCTCAGGCGCGCCCTGGCCGAATACCTGCGGGTGTCGCGAGCGGCCAATTGCCAGTCCGAGCAGGTCATCATGACCACGGGCATCCACCAGTCGCTGGACCTGGCGATCCGCATGCTGTGCGATGTGGGGGACGAGGTCTGGGTGGAAGACCCCTGCTACTGGGGCGTGCGCAATCTGCTGCTGTCGTCCGGGCTGACGCCCGTGCCGATTCCGGTGGACGGCGAGGGCATCAATCCGTCTGCGCAGCAATTGGCGCGGCCACCGCGCATGATCATCTGCACGCCTTCGCACCAGTATCCGCTGGGGTGCGTCATGAGCCTGGCGCGCCGCCGCATGCTGCTCGAATACGCCCGCCTGCATGGCTGCTGGATCGTCGAGGATGATTACGACAGCGAGTTTCGCTATGGCATCTCGCCGCTGGCCTCGCTGCAGGGGCTCGATCAGCACGGTAACGTGATCTATGTGGGCAGTTTCAGCAAGGTACTGTTTCCCGGCCTGCGGGTCGGCTACATGGTGGTGCCGGACTCGATGGCCGACCTGTTTGCGCTGGGGCTGGCCGATCTCTACCGCGAAGGCCAGACCATGCTGCATGCCACGCTGGCCGAATTCATCTACGAAGGCTACCTGGGTACGCACATCCGGCGCATGCGGGGGCTGTACGCGGAACGGCGCGATATCCTGACGCGCGCCGTGCGCAGTCGCTACGATGACCGGCTGCCGATCCTGGGGGATGAAGCCGGCCTGCATCTGGTGCTGGCGCTGCCGCATTTGCAGGATGATTTCGGCGTCGTGCGCCAGGCCCTGGAGCGCGGCATCGTGGTGCGTCCGCTGCGCACCTACTACAGCTCGGCCAGCACGGCGCAGTCGGGGTTGCTGATGGGCTATGCCTGTGTGCCGCACGAGCGCATCGGGCCGGCCTTCGAAACGCTGGCGGAAGTGATTGACCACTGCAGCAAGGAAAAAGCCGGCATCTCCATGCAAACCAGCTAAAATTTGGTCATCCACCGAATACCGCAGGGTTCCTGCATACAGAACACATGGCTCTACTTTCCATTCTCCGTTATCCCGATCCGCGCCTGCACAAAATCGCCAAGCCGGTTGCCGTGGTCGATGACCGTATTCGCCAGTTGGTGCGTGACATGGCTGAAACCATGTACGATGCGCCGGGCGTCGGCTTGGCAGCAACCCAGATCGATGTGCACGAACGCCTCATCGTGATTGACGTCTCGGAAAATCATGATGATCTGTTGGTGCTGATCAATCCCGAGATTACCTGGCGCAGCAACGAGTGCCAGACCTTCGAGGAAGGTTGCCTGTCGGTACCCGGCATCTACGACGAGGTCGAACGGCCGGCCCAGATCCGCTTCAGGGCGCTCGATGCCGACGGCAATCCGTATGAAAAAGAGGCAGACGGCCTGCTGGCTGTCTGCGTCCAGCACGAAATCGATCATCTGGATGGCAAGGTGTTTGTCGAATACCTTTCGCCGCTCAAGCAGAACCGCATCCGCACCAAGATGCGCAAGCAGGAACGCCAGGCTGAGCGTGTCTGAGGCGGGTGGCCCGTTCAGTTTGAGGTAACTCGTCCGTCTACCCTGTTCACCGGCTGCCATGGCAGCCCTGTTTTTTCAGGAATCGCGCCATGCGTATCGTATTTGCCGGCACGCCGGAGTTCGCCCGTGTGGCATTGGAAGCGCTGCGCGTTGCCGGCCATGAAATCGTGCTGGTCATGACCCAGCCGGATCGTCCTGCCGGGCGGGGCATGAAACTGACCCCCAGTCCGGTCAAGCAGGCGGCGCTGGACGCGGGTATCCCGGTTGCCCAGCCTCGCAGCCTGAAGCTGGACGGCCGCTGGCCCGAAGAGGCGCAGGCCGCCCGGACAGAGCTGGAACGTCTGCAGCCCGATATCATGGTCGTGGCCGCCTATGGCCTGATCCTGCCGGCCTGGACACTGGCCCTGCCGCGCCTGGGCTGCCTGAATATCCACGCCAGCCTGTTGCCGCGCTGGCGCGGTGCTGCTCCGATCCAGCGGGCAATCGAGGCCGGCGATGCCGAAACGGGCGTGACCATCATGCAAATGGATGAAGGGCTGGATACCGGCGACATGCTGCTGGAGCAGCGCACGCCCATCGGCCCTGTGCAGACGGCAGCCGAACTGCACGACGTACTGGCGGTGCTGGGCGGTGCAGCGATCGTCGAAGCACTGGCGCGGCATGGTGAACTGGTCGCACGGCCTCAGCCCGAGGCTGGCGTGACCTACGCCGCCAAGCTGGACAAGGCAGAGGCGGCGCTTGATCTGTCCTTGCCTGCGGAGATATTGGCCCGGCGCATCCGCGCCTTCAATCCCGTACCGGGTGCCACGCTGGCCTTGCCTGGCGTGGAGCAACCGGTCAAGGTGTGGCAGGCATGTGCCTTGGCGCAGAACACTTCCCACAGCGCGGGTGAGGTCCTGGCCGTGTCACCGCAGGGTATCGATATCGCGACCGGGGATGGTGTGCTGCGCATCCTCGAACTGCAGAAGGCGGGGGGCAAGCGCCAGCCGGTGGCGGCGTTCATACAGGGCTGGCAGCGTCCGTAGTGATGATCCCGGCAGGCAGATCCGCATCGCAGGGCGCGGATCGCTTGCTCAGGAAATGCAGTCTTACGATTTTTCGATGGTCTTGATTTCGCGCACCGGGATCGGCAGCTTCAGGCCGGCCTCGTGCAGCGCCTGCGTGGCCGTGCGGTACAGATCGAAGCGCAGATCCCAGTAACGGTCGGCCTTGGCCCAGACCCGGATGTTGATGATGATGGCGTTTTCGCGGTAGTCGAAGGCCATGACCTGCGGCGCAGGATCCTTGAGCACCAGTTCGTGACCATTGACCAGTTCGGTCAGCTTGCCGATGGCCAGGTCCAGATCGTCGCCGTAGCGCACGCCGACCTGCAGGTCGAGACGACGGGTTTCGTTACGGCTGTAGTTGATGATGGGGCTGCCCCAGACCAGGCTGTTGGGGAGCACCACATGGATGCCGTCGATCTGGATCAGGCGGGTCATGAACAGGCCCACTTCGTCGACTGTGCCGTCACCATGCCCGGCGATGGAGACGAACTCGCCGGCCCGGATCGGACGCAGTGCCAGCAGCATGAAACCGGCGGCAATGTTCTGCAGGGTGCCTTGCAGGGCCAGGCCGATGGCCAGGCCGGCCGCGCCGAGCACGGCAATGATGCTGGCCGTCTGCACGCCGAAACGGGCCAGTACGGCGATCAGCACGAAAATCCGTACCGTCCATACCGTGATGCTGCGAAGGATGGGTACGATGGTCTGGTCGATGCGCGAAGACCTGGATGTCAGCCGGTGTACCCACCGGCCGGCAAAATCGGACAGGCTCCAGCCGACCACCAGGATGATCAGGGCGACCAGCAGGTTGAGGGCGAATGCCTCGACGGTAGGCATGGCGGATTGCAGGACGTTCAGGGTGTCAGACATGGACTCTCCGGAAGGGGGGATTCGGGAAATGATGCGCCCGGTGCTGGCGGGCAGTTGTTCAGGCCAGCCCCCAGGTTGCGCTGCGGGTGAAGGCCACGCCCAGGATGTAGCCGACACAGGCCAGTGCCGCGATCAGCCAGGGCAGGCGTACGCCGCGTGAAAGGCCGGCACGCAAAGCCTGCCGGCCCAGGTAGATATAGAGCAGCAGGGCAATGATCTTGGCCATCAGCCAGGCATGGTCCAGCGGATTGAAGCCGGCCAGTACCAGCAGCGTGATGGCCGAGGCCAGCAGACAGGTATCGATGATATGCGGCGCAATGCGCAGGGCGCGCGAGCCGCGCCAGCGATCGCTGCACAGCGCCAGCAGTCCGCGCAGGGCGAACAGGCCGATGCTGAGCAGGGCGAAGGTCATGTGGAGGTGGCGGATTGCGAGATACGTCATCGTGAGAACTGGATCAAATTGCGTTATGCTGCGGTGCGCTCTCCATATTAAACATTTTGTGTGTCCCGTGTCTGCCTATCCCGCCGCTGCATCTGCCAAGAATGACAAATCCGTCGCCCCTGCGCTATCCGACGTCTTGGGTGCGGTGGCCGTGGCCGTCAGCGAGGTGCATGCCGGCCGCTCCCTGAGTGAGGCTCTGGAACGTGTGCCGGCTGCGCTGCGACCCGCCACGCAGGATATCTGTTTCCATGTCATGCGTCGCCAGGGCTGGGCGCAGGCCGTGCGTAGCCGGCTGGTACCGCGCAAGCCGCCCGGCAAGGAACTGGATGCGCTGCTGCTGACAGCCCTGAGTCTGCTGGCCGAGAACGAAGAAGGGGCGGAGGCGGGGCCGCGCTATGCGCCGCATACTGTCGTGGATCAGGCCGTGCGCGCAGCGTCGGCCGACCGGCGCATGGCTCCGGCCAAGGGCATGGTCAATGCCGTGCTGCGGCGTTTCCTGCGCGAGCGCGACGAGGTCCAGGCTGATTTGCCCGACGAGGCCCACTGGAATTTTCCGCACTGGTGGATTGCACGCATGCAGCGTGCCTATCCGGACACCTGGCAGTCCTTGCTGCAGGAGGCCAACCGGCAGCCGCCGATGACGCTGCGTGTCAATCGTCGCCGCACTGCGCGTACCGATCTGCTGGCTCGTTTCGAGGCCGCGGGTATCGAAGCTAGCGCGCTGGGCGAGTCGGGTGTTCTGATGGCCCAGCCATTGCCGGTGGCACGGATTCCTGGCTTCCAGGAGGGCTGGTGGTCGGTCCAGGATCTGGGCGCGCAGATGGCCGCCCCGTTGCTGGGGGTTCGTGATGGCATGCGCGTGCTGGATGCCTGCGCCGCACCGGGAGGCAAGACGGCCCACCTGCTGGAATTGGCCGATGTCAGGCTGACGGCGCTGGACACCGATGCCGGTCGCCTGGCGCGGGTGGGGCAGAATCTGGATCGGCTCGGGCTGAGGGCACCGCGTGTGGACCTGCGGGCTGCCGATGCCGCCGACCCCGATGCATGGTGGGATGGCGAGCCTTATGATGCCATCCTGGCCGACGTGCCGTGTACGGCCTCGGGCATCGTGCGCCGGCATCCCGATATCCGCTGGTTGCGCCGGCGCGAGGATGTGGCCCGTACGGCCGCACTGCAGCAGCGTATCGTCGATGCCCTGTGGCGGACACTGGCTCCCGGTGGCCAGTTGCTGTACGTCACCTGTTCGATTTTTCCCGAAGAGGGGGAAATGCAGGCACAGGCATTTGCGGTCCGGCATGCCGATGCCACCAGGCTGGATGCACCGGGGCAACTGTTGCCGTTGCCTGAGCAGGGGCAGTCGAGGGCATTGCATGACGGGTTTTTCTACGCATTGTTTGCCAAGTCGCGCTGAATCACGAAAAATAGGCGGGATCGCGTTCGGAACCGGGGGGAGCAAATGGTGCGGAGCGTATGTGCCGGGTTTGTCTGGCTGATACTGCTGCTGGCGGCAACGCCAGGCTGGACATCGTCCGAACCGGTCGTCGAGCGTGCACGACTCTATCTTGCCGATGGTCACTGGCAACTGGATGCCGATTTCGATTTTTCTCTCAATCCGCAATTGCGGCAGGCGGCCGAGCGAGGCTTGCCGCTGCCCTTTACCATCGAGTTGCAGGTCACGCGCCAGCGCTGGTGGTGGCTGGATCGCAGCGTGATCGATGCCAGCCGGACCTGGCGCATTACCTATAACGCCCTGACCCGCCAATGGCGGGCCGGCGCGGGCGAATTGAACCTGCCCGTCGCCTCGCTGGAACAGGCCCTGGCCCTGGTCAGGCATGTCCGGCATTGGACGGTGGCACCGGATGAGGCGCTGGACCCGACCCTGTCCTATGAAGCACGGGTACGCCTGCGTATCGATACCTCCTACATGTCGCGTCCCTTGCAGATCGATGCGCTCAACAGCAATGCATGGGGTCTGGAAACCCCCTGGCAAACCGTCGAGATCGGCGTGGACAGCCTTGATCAGGAGGGGGAGTGATGAGCAGGGTGGTTCGCCTGATCTTATTGACCGGGGCTGTCAGTGGCCTGCTGCTGCTGGGATTGCTGGTCTGGTCCACTGGCAGTGCCTCGCGTTTTCAGGCTTATTACGATACCTTCCTGGTGCTCAATGGCATCCTGGCGCTGGCCCTGTTCGTCTGGGTCATTACCCTGACCGTCAAGCTGGTGCGCCAGGTGCGACGTCATCAGTTCGGTTCGAGGCTGACGGCACGCTTTGCGCTGGCTTTCGCCCTGATCGGCGTGCTGCCCGGTGCGCTGATCTATACCCTGTCGGTACAGTTCCTGTCCCGCTCGATCGAGTCCTGGTTCAACGTGCGCGTCGACAACGCACTCGAAGCCGGTCTGAACCTGGGACGTGCCGCCCTCGATTCCCAATTGAATGAGCTGCAGGCACGGGCCCGCTCCATGCGCCTGGCGCTGGGGCAATTGCCCGATGCCGAGCTGGCGACCGCGCTCAACCAGGCACGGGAACTGCATGGGGTGAACGAGGCCCTGGTCTTTACCGGCAACGGCCGTGCGCTGGCGTTTTCCACCGGGCTGTATGGCAACCTGCTGCCTGCACTGCCACCTCCTACCGTCCTGAGCCAGTTGCGGCTGTCCAATGGCTATGCTGCGGCAGAATCCGTCGAGGATGCCGCCGGCCAGGATTCGGGCGGATTGCAGTTGCGAGTCATCGTGCCGATCGATGGCCCGGAGCGGTACGACGGTTTGCTGGGGGCCATGAGCGAGCCGCGCTGGCTGCAACTGATCCAGCCTGTCCCCGAGCAGATTGCCCGCAACGCCAACCAGGTTCAGCAGGGCTTCCGTGACTACCAGGAGCTGGGACTGTCGCGCCTGGGGTTGCGCAAGCTCTACGGCATTACCCTGACGCTGGCCCTGATGCTGGCGGTGCTGTCGGCCATTGCCGTGGCGCTGTTCCTTTCCAAGCGGCTGGTCAGGCCCCTGCTGCGGCTGGCGGCCGGTACCCAGGCGGTCAGCGTGGGTGATTTCAGGCCCTTGCCCGAACCCTCTGCGCAGGATGAGGTCGGCCTGCTGACCCGGTCATTCAACGAGATGATGCGGCAGCTCTCGGAAGCGCAGCGACAGGTCGAGCGCAATCGCCATGAACTGGAGCGCTCCAACGCGTATCTCGAAAGCATCCTGTCCAACCTGTCGTCCGGCGTGCTGGTCTATGACGAAGGCTTCAGGGTCATGATGTTCAACGAAGGGGCGCGCAATATCCTCCAGGCCGATCTGCGTACCGTAATCGGACGGCCGCTGGAGACCGTGCCCGAGCTATTGGCGTTCGCCACGCGGATACGTCAGGCCTTTGCCGTGCAGGCAGCGGTCGAGTCCGAGCGGATGTACTGGCAACAGCAGTTCGAGCTGGAACTTTCCCGCGATGAGAACAGCGTGGCGACCGCCGAGCAGGGCGGGGGCTATGACACGGGACGTCAGTCGGGGTTGACCGTCCTGGCCCGAGGTACGCACCTCAAGGTGGATGGCCGTGGCAATGGCTATGTCGTGGTGTTCGATGACATCAGCGAAGTCATTTCGGCCAGCCGTGCAGTGGCCTGGGGAGAAGTGGCACGGCGCCTGGCCCACGAGATCAAGAACCCGCTCACGCCGATCCAGCTTTCTGCCGAGCGCATGGCGCTCAAGCTGGCCGGCAAGCTGCCCGAGCAGGAGGCCGGCATGCTGGCCCGTTCCACACAGACCATCATCAACCAGGTGGCCTCGCTCAAGCAGATGGTGGATGATTTTCGCGAGTATGCACGCACGCCACCGGCCACGATGCAGGCCATCGATCTCAATGCCCTGATCGCCGATGTGCTGGCGCTTTATGGCTGGGAGCCCGGGCAGGCCAAGGTATTGCACCAGAATGAGCGGCACCATGCATGGATCGAGGTGGAACTTGATCCAGGTCTGCCTGCGATCGAGGGAGATGCGACACAATTGCGGCAGATCATCCATAATCTGCTCAACAATGCCTGCGATGCCGTGATGGAGCGCGCAGGGCAGGATGGTTGTGTGCGTATTTCTACACGGGGCGCACAGGCCGGACTGTCTACAGGACTGGAGCAGCCGGTGGTACGGTTGGCCGTTTCGGACAACGGGCCGGGATTCCCGGCGCATGTCCTGCAGCGCGCCTTCGAACCCTACGTCACGACCAAGGCGCATGGTACGGGGCTGGGGCTGGCGATCGTTCGCAAGATCGTCGAAGAGCATGGGGCACGGATCGACCTGGCCAATCGAAGCGAGGGGGGGGCGCGGGTTACCATCCTGTTTACCCGCTTTCCGATGTCAGGGATAGACGCCACGCCGCAGGCACTGGATAATGCGGCAAAGCGATAAGGTGATAGGTTATGGCACGAATTCTGGTTGTGGACGACGAGGTTGGCATCCGCGAACTGCTGTCGGAAATTTTGTACGACGAGGGTCATACGGTCGAGCTGGCAGAAAATGCCGCCGAAGCCCGTCTGGCCCGCCAGCGTGCGCGACCTGACCTGGTGCTGCTCGATATCTGGATGCCGGATACCGATGGCGTCAGCCTGCTCAAGGAATGGAGTGCACAGGGGTTGCTTGACATGCCCGTGGTGATGATGAGCGGTCACGCCACCATCGATACGGCTGTCGAGGCGACTCGTATCGGTGCCTTCGACTTCATGGAAAAACCGATCACGCTGCAGAAACTGCTGGATACCGTCGTGTCTGGCCTCAAGCTGGGGTGTGCGCCGCGTTCGGCCGGTGCCTCGGTTGCCCCGTCGCTGTCGCAACCGGCCTCTTCTGCTGTTGCGTCCGCGGCCAGTTCCGAACAGGCTGCGCCTGCCTTCATCGAGGCCGAGCCGGCTGCCGAGCGCAACGAAGGGCTGCTGGGCAACATCACCCTCGACCAGCCACTGCGTGATGCCCGCGACGAGTTCGAGCGTGTCTATTTCGAATACCATCTCAAGCGCGAAGGCCACAGCATGACCCGTGTCTCCGAGAAGACCGGCCTGGAACGTACCCATCTCTATCGCAAGCTCAAGCAGCTTGGCATCGAAACCTCGCGCCGCCGCAGCAATTCATGAAAATCCTGATCCTCGGTGCGGGCCGGGTCGGTGCCAGCGTGGCCGAGAATCTTGCCTCCGAGCAGAATGACATCACGGTTGTTGATACCGATGCGACGCGCCTGGCGGCGCTGTCCGAGCGGCTGGATCTGCAGACTGTGGTGGGTGATGCACTCAAACCCTCGGTGCTGCGTCGTGCGGATGTGGACAACGCCGACCTCATGGTGGCCTGTACGGCGTCCGATGCGCTCAATCTGGTAGCCTGCCGGCTGGCGCGCACGATGTTCAGCGTGCCGTTGCGCATTGCCCGGGTACGTTCGGCCGAGTATGCGGATCACCCCGAACTGCTTGGCGAAGATGGCTTTTGCGTGGATCACCTGATCAGTCCCGAGCGCAGCATCACCCAGTATTTCCGACGCCTGATCGATCTTCCCGAGGCGCTGCAGGTGCTCGATTTCGCCGATGGCCGCATCAGCGTGGTCACGGCCCGCGCCATGCTCGGCAGTCCGCTGGTGCGACATGCGGTGGGCGAACTGCAGCAACTGATGCCGGATACCGATGTGCGCATTGTCGAGATATTCCGTCGCGACAAACCCATTCCGGTCGATGCCCGGACCCAGATCGAGGTCGATGACGAAGTCGTGTTCGTGGTCGATTCCCGTCAGGCTCGCCGAGTCGTGCGCCAGTTCAGGCAGGCCGAGAAATCGGTGCATCGCGTGATGATCGCCGGTGGCGGCAATATCGGCCTGCGTCTGGCCCGTGAACTGGCCAAAGACAGCTACAGCGTGCGGCTGATCGAATACGACCGGGCTCGCTGCGAGCTGCTGGCGAGCGAGTTGCCCGACAGCGTGCTGGTGCTGCATGGCAGTGCCACCGACGAGGCCCTGCTGGAGCAGGAAGGGGTGGCCGACATGGACACCTGGATCGCAGTGACTGCCGATGACGAAAACAATATCATGTCGTCGCTGCTGGCCAAGCGGCTGGGGGCGCGCAAGGTGATCACCCTGATCAACCGGCCGGCCTATGGTGATCTGATGCAGGGCAGCCGGATCGACGTGGCGCTGTCGCCGGCGCAGATCACCCTGAGCGAAATCCTGCGCTATGTCCGGCGTGGTGATGTGGTGGCTGCACGCCGCCTGCGACGTGGCGGCCCGGAAGTGCTGGAGGCCGTGGCCCACGGCGACCGGCGCACTTCCAGCGTGGTGGGCCGTGAACTTTCGGCATTGCGCCTGCCCAGCGGGGCCATGATTGCTGCCGTGGTGCGGGATCAGCAGATATTCATGGCGGACCAGAACCCGGTCATCGAGGATGGCGATCATGTGATCGTGTTCGTGCCAGACCGGCGTCAGATCGCCCGTGTCGAAAAGCTGTTCCAGGTTTCCGCTGCATTTTTCTAGTGTCGTGAATTTGAAGGGCTAACAGGCCGCCTGCCATGTCGCGCATCCCCGTTATTCTCAAGCTGCTGGCGCTGACCATGGCGCTGTTTTCCACGACCATGCTGCTGCCTCTGGCGCTGGCGTGGTGGACAGGCGACGCAGGACGTTTCGCGTTCCTGGCCGGTCTGGCGGTTGCGCTGGGGGTCAGTGGCTCGCTGTGGCTGGCCACCAAGGATGATGCCCGCGACCTGCGGATTCGCGATGGCTTCCTGCTGGTCACGCTGGCCTGGGTGGTGCTGCCGTTGCTGGCAGCGGTGCCGTTGCTGGTCTATTACAACCAGATCGGCCAGCCGCTGGGATTGTCCAAGGCCTATTTCGAGGCCATGTCCGGGCTGAGCACGACAGGTTCTACCGTTTTGAATCATCTGGACGGTCTGCCGCATTCGATCAATCTGTGGCGGGCCACCCTGGTCTGGGTCGGCGGCATGGGAATCCTGGTGCTGGCCATCGCCATCCTGCCGTTGCTGGGCGTGGGTGGACACCAGTTGTTCAGGGCCGAGCCCGGCCCGATGAAGGACGAGAAACTGACGCCACGCATCGCCAGCACCGGCAAGGTGCTGTATGCGGTGTATTTCATCTTTTCGATTGCCTGCTTCCTGGCCTATCGAGTGGCGGGTCTCAGCTGGTTCGATGCCTGGTGCCATATGGCAACCACCATGGGGCTGGGTGGTTTTTCCACTTCGGATGAAGGCTTCCTGAAATTCGACTCGGTGGCAGTCGAGATGGTCGCCATGGTATTCATGGTACTGGCAGGCATCAACTTTGCCACGCACTTCCTGGCGTTCCGGCAGCGCAGCCTCAAGGCTTACCTGCGCTGTTCGCAGACGGTACCTTACCTGCTGTTGCTGCTGGGCAGCGGACTGTTCGTGACGGCCTTTCTGTACTGGAAGCACGTCTACGGCACCTGGGGAGAGGCGTTGCGCTATGGCATGTTCAATACGATCTCGGTGGCCACCACCACCGGCTATGCCAATACCGACTATACGCTGTGGCCTCTGCTGGCACCGCTGTGGATGATACTGCTGGCTTCCTTTGCCACGTCGGCCGGTTCTACCGGGGGCGGGATCAAGCTGTCGCGTGCCATCCTGCTGGTCAAGCAGACGCGCCGCGAACTGACCCGCCTGCTGCATCCCAATGTGGTGGCTCCCGTACGCCTGGGACGCACGCCGGTCGGTCCGGAGGTGATTGCAGGGATCATGGCGTTCCTGCTCATGTACGGCCTCTCCATCGGCATGCTGACGACGCTGATGCTGCTGTCGGGTCTCGAGCCGGTTACGGCGTTCAGTGCGGTGTTCGCCAGCATCAACAACCTTGGGCCGGGCATGGGCGATGTCGGCCCCATGGGCAACTATGCCGGGCTATCTGACTACCAGCTCTGGCTGTGCTCGTTTGCCATGCTGATCGGCCGTCTGGAGCTGTTTACCGTGCTGGTGCTGTTTACGCCGGAGTTCTGGCGGCGTTGAACAAGGTGCCTGGCACCTTCAGTCCAGGCGCGTGCGGCGGCCGATGGCGCTGATCGGCATGCCGATGTCGCCCGACGCGGTCTTGCGCATGGCGGCACGCCAGGCATGGCCATAGGCCACCTCGATCGTCATGTTAATGCGTCCATCGTCACTGCGGCGCTGTCGTTCCAGTGCTTGCAGCAGGCGGTCATGCCAGGCGCGCGAGGCCAGGCCGCGCCGTCGCTGGCTGGCTGGATTGCCACCCAGGGCGCGGATGTCCGCCAGCAGCCGTTCGGGTGAGGCATACGTCAGGGTCAGTGTTTCCTGATCCATGACCGGGTCGGCGAAACCGTTTTCGACCAGCAGGTCGCCGAAATCGTGCATGTCGACAAATGTGGGCGTGGCCGTACCCAGATTGGCTTCTGCTACGGCTTCGCGGAGTTCCTTGAGCGTGGCCGGCCCCAGGCAGGAAAACATCACCAGCCCGTTGACCTTGAGAATACGCTGCCATTCGTCCAGCACGCGATGTGGTTGTGGATGCCAGTGCAGCGCCAGATTCGACCAGACCATGTCCATGGACTCGGGGGCCAGCCCGGAGGTGGCCAAATCTGCCTGCATGAATTCCGGTGCCGGGCCGTGGCGGCGCAGCGTATTGATCCAGTTCTTGAGTCCGCTGGGCCGGTAACGGCGTCGTGCCTCTTCTAGCAGGGGCGCGCAGTGGTCCAGGCCGGTATAGTGAACTTGTGGGTAGAGCGCACTCAGGACCGGCAGGCCGGCCCCGTCGCCGCAACCGGCGTCGAGCAGGCGTGCCGGCTGGATGCGGATGCACTGCAGGCGCTCGCGCATGCGCTGGGCAATTTCCAGGTATAGGAACTGGGCATCGTCGAGTGTGCGCCGGCGGGCAAACTGCCGCTGCACATCAAGGGTGTTGAGTGGCAGATCGGGTAGGGAAGATGACTGTGACATAGAGGTCGCGCAGGCGCTGCGCAAGCGGGGTAAATCGTGTGTGATGGCATTATGGCCTATTTCCGCGACCTCTACCTTCGGCTGCGTGATGTCTGCCCCGGAGATTGCCCATTGTGTGGCCTGCCTGCCCGGGGCGGGATGTCTTGCGCGCCGTGCTGGCGTGATATCCGTCGGCAGATGCCCGCCCACCCCCGTTCTGGACAGGAAGGGCTGGTGGCGGATCTGAGGCTGGACAGCCTGTGCGTGGCATTGGATTATGCGGCACCCTTCGATGCCCTGATGCTGCAGTTCAAGGGTGTGCCCCGTCCGGGACTGGCAGGCCTGATGGCGGCGGCGCTGGTGCGGGCGCATCACGCAATGCATGGCGATGCATGCCACGTTGCCGGTGTGCTGGTGGTGCCGGTGCCGTCGAGCCGTGCCTCGTTGCGACGGCGGGGTTTCAATCCTGCCGGCGAAGTGGCGCGCCACTTCGCATGGCGGCAGGGATGGCCGCTGCGTTTGGGTGGGCTGGTGCGTACCCGCGAACACAGCCAGCAGCATTTTGCGGATCGCCGCAGTCGGTTGCACAATACCCAGGCACTGTATCGCGCCGATGCGCAGGTGTGTGGCCGGGTGATCATGCTGGTCGACGATGTGGTCACGACCGGCAGTACTTTGCGCAGCGCTGCGCAGGCGCTCTACCAGGCCGGCGCGGTAGCGGTGCATGGCCATGCCGTGGCGCGTACCCCGGTGCTGGCATTGCCGTGATGTCGTTTGGACTTCCGACGCTACAATAGTGCGCCATGTTTCATATCATCCTTGTTCACCCCGAAATCCCGCCCAATACGGGCAATGCCATTCGCCTTTCGGCCAATACCGGTGCCCGGTTGCATCTGGTGCGTCCGCTGGGGTTCGAGCTGGATGATGCGCGGTTGCGCCGGGCCGGGCTGGATTATCACGAGTGGGTTAGCCTGCAGGTGCATGATGACCTGCCCGCGGCATTGCGTGCCACAGGGGCCGATCCGTCGCGTTGTTTTGCGCTGACCACGAGTGGTGCGCGACGGTCCGACCAGGCGACCTTCCTGCCGGGCGATGTCTTTGTCTTCGGGCGCGAAACGGCCGGGTTGTCGGATGCGGATCTGGCACTGTTCGGCGACGGGCAGCGCATACGGCTGCCGATGAGGCCGGGTCAGCGCAGCCTGAACCTGTCCAACGCGGTCGCCGTGACGATTTTCGAGGCCTGGCGCCAGCAGGGTTTCGAGGGTGCGGTCAGTTGAGCGATTCGGCTCGCGCCTCGCGGGCAAACAGCGCGGCGACGGCATCGCGTGGCGACTCGCCTTCGAACAGTACGCGGCAGACTGCTTCTGTGATCGGCAGTTCGACCCCGGCAGCCCGTGCACGCAGCAATGCCGCGCGCGCGCAGCGCACCCCTTCGGCGGTCATGCCGCCGGCGAGAATGGTGTCGAGAGACTGTCCCTGACCGATGCGGATGCCGACCTGGCGATTGCGCGAGAGCTCGCCGGTGGCCGTCAGCACCAGATCGCCAAGGCCGGTCAGCCCGGCAAATGTGTCGGGACGGGCACCCAGCGCCAGCCCCAGGCGGGTCATTTCGGCCAGGCCGCGGGTAATGAGTGCGGCACGGGCATTGGTGCCCAGTTCGAGTCCGTCGCCGATGCCGCTGGCGATGGCCATCACGTTCTTGAGTGCGCCACCGACCTCGACGCCGATCACGTCTTCGCTGCCATAGACACGTGCCATGCCGCCATGCAGCGCCTGGGTGGTGCGCGCGCGCAGCGTGGCGCTGTTGCTGGCCACCGTCAGGGCCACAGGCAGACCCTGTGCCACTTCTTTCGCAAAGGACGGGCCGGAAATAACGCCGCGCGGCAAGTACGGGAGTGCCGCCAGTGCTGCATCGGCGATTTCGTGTGGCAGCCTGCCATGTTCGGCATCGAAACCCTTGCAGCTCCAGACAATGCCGGGCAGTCGATCCTGATCCCAGCTGGAAAAGACCTGTGCCAGCATGGTCAGTGTGTCGGGCATGCCGGCCACCGGCACACCCAGTATCAGCAGCGAAGGGGCTGCATCCTGTGTCAGGTGGCTGAAAATGTCATCGAATGATTGCGTGGCATCAAGCCCGGCAGGCAGTGAGATGCCGGGCAGGTAGCGCGGATTGGCATGATCCTGCCGGATGTTGCGCACGACATCGTCGCGGCGGGCATGAATGAGGGTAGGCCAGGTGCGCGCTGCCAGACAGGCCAGCGCGGTGCCCCAACTGCCGGCACCGATGACCGCCACGCGCAAGGTGGTCCCGGTGGCGTGAGCGGTGGTGCCGGTCATGGCTGCTGGCGCTTACTGGCGGGTGACGCCGGGCGGCACGATGAGGCCGGAGTCGTTGCCGGCGGCCTGCTGTTCCTGCTGGGCGCGTTGCTGTTCGTACAAAGCCTGGAAGTTGACTTCGGCCAGGTGCAGCGGCGGCAGCGAGGTGCGGTTGATCGCGTCGGCGATGTTGGCACGCAGGTAGGGGTAGAGCATGGTCGGGCAGACGATGCCGAGCAGCGGATCGAACTGTTCCTGGGGGATGTTGGCCAGTTCGAAGATGCCGGCCTGCGTGCCTTCCACCAGATAGACCACCTTGTCCTGAATGCGGGTGGTGACCGTGGCGGTCACGGTGGTTTCGAAGATGCTGTCGGTCAGGCGCTGGCCGCCGACGCTCAGGGACACTTCGACCTTGGGCGCTTCCTGTTCAAGGAAGACCTGCGGCGCATTGGGCATTTCCAGCGACAGATCTTTCAGGTAGACGCGCTGCATGTTGAAGGAAGGCGCGGTGCCGGCGTCGGCCGGGGTGTTGTTGACTTGCTGGTCCGTCATGGGGACTCCTGGCTTGGGTGAACAGTGTCGGAAACAGGAGCGACCGCCTCAGGCCGTCGCGCCCTGCAGAAGGGATTGCAGACCGCCTGCGCGGTCGAGTGCCACCAGGTCATCGCAGCCACCCACATGGGTGTCGCCGATGTAGATCTGCGGCACGGTGCGCCGGCCGGTGCGAGCCATCATGGCCTCGCGCTGGCCGGCATCCTGGTCGATCCGGATTTTTTCGATATCGGTGACACCGCGCTGGCGCAGCAGCATTTCCGCCCGGACGCAGTACGGGCAGACGGCGGTGCAGTACATGACAACGGTTTGCATGGCAGGACTCGGTACTGATCTTATTTTTTCTTGGTGAGCGGCATGCTGGCCTGCGTCCAGGCGCGTACGCCGCCATCCAGCACAAAGGTTTCATGGCCCAGGGCGCGCAGCTTGCGGGCTGCGGCCACGGCGCTGCGGCCGGTCTCGCAGACCACGATCAGCGGCTTGTCCTTGGGCAGCGACGTGGCCTTCTGTTCCAGTTCGGCCAGCGGAATGTGGCGCGACTGGGCGATATGGCCTGCGGCGAAGGCATCTTCGGGGCGGATGTCGACCAGCACGGCATGGCGCTGGTTGACCAGTTGCGTGGCCTCGAGCGTGCCGACGGCGGCGCTGCCGCCTGCCTTGCCCAGCTTGGGGAACATCAGCATGATGCCCGAGACGACGGCGACGGCCAGGATGAAAACGTTGTTGTTGCTGAGCAGGAAATCCACTGTGTATTCCGGTAAAAGACTGTTGGTTTTGCGGGACGCGACAGGCTGGATTGTGATTGAATGTCAGTTCCGCAGCGAGAGCACAATCATACGATTATAAAATGATGCTGGATAGCGCGTGCCGACACGCCCGAACAATCTCTTTTTGACCGCTGATTACATGTACAAACTCGTTCTGATGCGTCATGGCGAAAGCCAATGGAATCTTGAAAACCGCTTCACGGGCTGGTCCGATGTCGATCTGACCGACCTGGGCCGCGAACAGGCCCGCCAGGCCGGCCTGCTGCTCAAGCAGAATGGCTATGCCTTCGACCTGGCTTTCACTTCCGTGCTCAAGCGTGCCATCCGCACGCTCTGGATCGCCCTGGATGCAATGGATTCCATGTATGTGCCGGTCGGTGTCAACTGGCGTCTCAATGAGCGTCATTACGGTGCCCTGCAGGGGCTGAACAAGGCTGAAACCGCGGCCAAGTACGGTGACGAGCAAGTGCTGGTCTGGCGCCGTGCCTATGCGATTGCGCCCGAGCCGCTGGCCGAAGATGATCCCCGGCATCCGCGTTTCGATCGCCGCTATGCACGCCTCGAACCTGCGCAAGTGCCGGCGACCGAATGTCTCAAGGATACCGTGGCTCGCGTGGTGCCGTTCTGGAATGATTCGATCGCCCCGGCCATCAAGGCGGGCCGCCAGGTGCTGGTCACGGCACACGGTAACAGCCTGCGGGCGCTGATCAAGCATCTCGACGGTATTTCCGACGACGATATCGTGCATCTCAACATCCCGACCGGCCAGCCGCTGGTCTACGAACTGGATGGCGATCTCAAGCCGATCCGCCATTACTATCTGGGCGATGCAGCCGAAATCGAGGCGGCGATGGCGGCCGTGGCTGCGCAGGGCAAGGCCAAGCAAGGATAATCATGCAATTGCAGGCGTGCGTGCGCGCCGTTTGCCTGGCGCTGGCGGGTGTGGTGGTCACATCTGCTGCGTTGGCGCAGGAAGGCGGAAATCTGTCGCAGCGGCAGCAGGCTGCCTCGCAGGAGCGGACCGAGCTGCGCCAGCGGCTCGAAAAGCTTCAGAAGGATATCGATGGTCGCGAGCAGGATCGCCGTGCCGCGTCAGAGCAACTGCGCGCATCCGAGCAGACGATTTCCACCGTCAGCCGTCGCCTGCATGAGTTGCGTGAACAACAGGACGCAGTCCGGGCTGAACTGGCCCGGCTGGCAAGCGAAACCGGGCACCTGACCCAGGAGCGCAGCGCTGCACAGCAGGCCCTTGCCGCCCAGTTGCGCAGCCAGTATGCCAGCCAGATGTCCCCCTGGGTGGCGGCTCTCTCGGGGGATGACCCCCAGCAGATCGGACGGCATCTGGGCTACATGGAATATCTTGCCAGTGCCCGCGCCGATAACGTGGCTGTCCTGCAGGCCACGCTCGATCGCCTGCAGGCCGTACAGAACGAAACGACAGGCAAGCAGCAGGAACTGGCCAGCCTCGAACAGGAAGCGGTGCAGCAGCAGGAGACGCTGCAGGCCCAGCGCCGCGAGCGGGCCAGCGTGGTCGCACGGATTGAAGGCCAGTTGCAGGCACAACGCGCGGAAGCTGGACGCCTCGGGCAGGACGAGGCGCGTCTGGGACGTGTCGTGCGTGATCTGGATACCTTGCTCAAGGAGCAGGCTGAGGCTGCCCGACGTGCCGAAGCCGCGCGTCGCGCCGAGGTGGCACGCCGGGCTGCGGAAGAGGCGCGACGTGCAGAGGCAGCACGTCGTACTGCCGAGGCCGAGCGCCAGGCGGAAACGGCGCGCCGTGCCCAGGCCGCCCAGGAGCAGGCGCGGGTCGAGCGCGAGCGCCTGGCCCAGGAAGAAGCCCGCGGGCAGGCTGCCGCACAGGCCTCGTCGGCCGAGCGCGCCGAGGTGCGCCGGCAGGCCGCGCTGGCACAGGCGGAACGGGAGCGTGCCGAAAGGGAACAGGCCCGGCAGGCTGCGCAAGCCCGCGCCGACGAGGCTGCCGATATGCAGGCAGTGGCACCCCGGCAGGCCGAACCCGAACCGCCGGTCGCAGTGCCGGAGCGGTCGGCTTCTTCAGCTCGCTTTGCAACCCTGCGTGGACGCCTGCCCTGGCCCGTGCGGGGACAGGTGCAGGGGCGCTTCGGAATGCCGCGTCCCGATGGTGGTGTCTGGCGTGGCGTACTCCTGCGCGCGGCCGAAGGCACGCCCATTGCAGCAGTGGCTGCGGGGACGGTTGTCTATGCGAACTGGTTGCGTGGCTTCGGGAATCTGATTATCGTGGATCACGGAGAGCAGTATTTGAGCGTGTATGCCTACAATCAGAGCCTGCTGCGGCAGGTGGGTGACCAGGTTCGGACCGGGGAGCGCATTGCCGAGGCAGGTGCCACGGGCGGTCTGGCCGATTCGGGCCTATACTTCGAAATTCGTCATCAGGGCAATCCGGTGGACCCGGTGCTGTGGTTGGCGCGCTAGCGACGATGTCGCGGCGGCTATTTGTGTTTGACTCATACGGGAAGGTGCATGGGCACTCGTAAAGCAAAGAATTTTGGCCTGATCGCCGTTGGCGCACTGGCAGGCGTCCTGATCAGCCTGGGCATTTCCGCCGTTGCGCAGCGTGGCGCACCCTTGCCGCTGGATGAGTTGAGGCAGTTCTCCAGCGTGTTTGCCGCTATCAAGAACAACTATGTCGAAGATGTCGAAGACAAGGAACTGATCAAGGGCGCGATCTCCGGCATGCTGTCGGATCTCGATCCCCACTCGGCCTATCTCGATGCCGATGCCTTCAAGGAAATGCAGGACTCGACCCAGGGACAGTTCGGCGGCCTGGGGATCGAGGTCGGCACCGAGGACGGTTTCGTCAAGGTCATTTCGCCCATCGAGGATACGCCGGCCGCTCGTGCCGATATCCGTGCCGGCGACCTGATCGTGCGTATCGACGGCAACTCCACCAAGGGGCTGGCGCTGACCGATGCCGTCAAGCTGATGCGTGGCGAGCCCGGCACCAAGATCCGACTGACCATCATGCGCGAGGGTCTGGCCCAGCCGCTTGAAGTCACGCTCGAGCGTGCCATCATCAATGTACGCAGTGTGCGCAGCAAGTTGCTGGATGACAATGTGGCCTATGTCCGCATCGCCCAGTTCCAGGAAAAGACCGGCAACGACCTGGTCCAGCACCTCAAGGGCTTTGCCACGCCGCCCAGCGCGCTGATCCTCGATCTGCGCAATGATCCGGGGGGCCTGCTGGGCAGTGCCATCGGCGTTTCTTCGGCCTTCCTTGACAAGGATGTGCTGGTGGTCTCCACCGACGGCCGCGCACCCGACTCGCAGTATCGCTACATGGCATCGCCTGCGGATTACGCCCGCGGCCGCAGCGATTACCTGTCGGACCTGCCGGCCTGGGCCAAGACCGTGCCGATGGTGGTGCTGGTCAATGTCGGCTCGGCCTCGGCTTCCGAGATCGTGGCCGGTGCCCTGCAGGACTACAAGCGCGCCACCGTCATGGGCAACCGCAGCTTCGGCAAGGGGTCGGTACAGGTCATCCTGCCGATCAGCGAGGATACGGCCATCAAGCTGACCACGTCGCGCTACTACACACCGGCGGGCCGCTCCATCCAGGCAACCGGCATCGAGCCGGACATCACCGTGCCGGATACGGCCGAGGGCGACCTGTTCATCATTCGTCGTGAGGCCGATCTGCGCAAGCACCTGTCCAACCAGCAGATCGAGGAAGAAAGCACGACGTCGGAAATCCCCTGGGACGAGTTCGAAATGCCGCAGCCGTTCGAGCTGGGTGGTGACGATGACTTCCAGTTGCGCCAGGCGCTCAATCACCTCAAGGGCAAGCCGCTCGAAGAGGCCAAGCCGCGTCGTCGTGCCGACGTGGCAAGCCATGAGGCCCACGGCGAAACTGGCAAGGTCGAGCGGCTGCGTGTCACGCCCGAAGGGGTGCAGTCGCAACCCGGGCAATGAACGATCAGCAACTGCTGCGCTACGCCCGGCACATCCTGCTGGACGAATTCGGCTACGAGGCGCAGGAAAAAGTCTGCGCTGCCAGCGCCCTGATCATAGGGGCGGGTGGTCTGGGTTCTCCTGCGGCGGCCTATCTGGCGGCGTCGGGTGTGCGCCGTCTGGTGCTGGCCGATGATGACCGGGTCGAACTGAGCAACCTGCAGCGGCAGATCCTGCATACGACGGACCGACTCGGGCTTCACAAGGCCGAGTCAGGGCGTACGATGCTGCAGGCGCTCAATCCCGAGATCGAGGTGGTGGCGCTGGTCGAGCGCCTGTCTGGCGAAGTGCTGCTGGAACAGGTGCGCCAGGCCGATGTCGTACTCGACTGTACCGATAACTTCGCCACGCGGCACGCCATCAATCGTGCCTGCGTGACCTGTCGCAAGCCGCTGGTGTCAGGTGCGGCGATCCGTTTCGATGGGCAGGTCAGCGTCTTCGACATGCGGCGCGACGATGCGCCCTGCTATCACTGTCTGTTTCCGGAGGCGGAGGAGGCGGTGGAATTGAATTGCGCCACCTCGGGGGTATTTGCACCCCTGGTGGGCATCGTAGGCAGTCTGCAGGCTGCCGAAGCACTCAAAATAATGGCCGGCGTGGGCGATACCCTGGCCGGCCGTCTGTTGCTGCTGGATGCGTTCAGCATGCAGTGGCGGACAGTGCGGGTCGCACGCGACCCCGCCTGTCCGGTGTGCGGATATCACCAGTAGCCGAGCACCTTCCACCAGATCCCGCCGACGACGGCGAAGATGATCAGTTCGCAGACTGCCATTACGAAGCCGACCTGCCACCATTTGCCCATGGTCACGTAGCCACTGCCGAAGATGATCGGCGAGGTGCCCGTGGCATAGTGGGTGAGCGTCATCATGATGCAGGACGATGCCGCCATGATCAGCATGAATACATTGACATACTCGGGCGGAATCAGGCTGACGCCGACAGTCAGGAAGGCCAGCATCATGGCGCTGATGTGGGCGGTCGTGCTGGCGAAGAAATAGTGCGAGAACAGGAAGATCAGGACCAGCACGGAGGCGGCCATTTCCCAGCTCATGCCGCTGCTGACGATGCCGCTGCGCAGGCCTTCGGAGAACCACGAGATCACGCCGTGCTTGTTGAGCTGGCCGGCCATCATGACCAGCGCACCGAACCAGATCAGGGTATCCCAGGCGCTTTTTTCGCTGAGCACGTCATCCCAGGTGATGGTGCCGGTGAGCAGCAGCAGGAACAGGCCGAGCAGGGCGACGACGGTGGCATCGATCTTGAAGGCCGGGCCAAACAGCATGGCGGGAACGTCTGCCCACAGCACCAGCAGCAGGATGAAGACCGACATCATGACGATTTCTGGCGGACGGAGCTTGCCCAGCTTGCGCAACTCATCCTTGGCGAAGGTGACAGCGTTGGGCGTGTGCTTGATTTCCGGGGGGGCCAGGAAATAGATGATGATGGGCATCAGCAGGATGGCGACCAGACCGGGCAGCAGCATGCACAGTGCCCAGGTGCCCCACGATAGGTGGAAGTCGTTGTTGGTGGCCTTGGCGACGAAGTCCACGACCAGCGGGTTGGGTGCCGTGGCCGTGATGAACATGGCCGAAGTGATCGGGTTGGCGTGGTAGTTGACCAGAGCCAGATAGGTACCGATCTTGCCCTGCGTGCCTTTTTCCGGGTCGGAATCGAAGGCATTGGCAATCGAACGCATGATCGGGTGGACGATACCGCCGCCACGTGCCGTATTGCTGGGCGTGAAAGGGGCCAGCAACAGTTCGCAGACGGCCAGGCCGTAGCCGATACCGATGGTGCGCTTGCCCAGGAGCGAAATGAAGATGTAGCCGATGCGGGCACCCAGGCCGGTTTTCTTCAGGCCGCGCGATATCAGGATGGAGACCACGATCAGCCAGATCAGCGGGCTGGAGAAGCTGCTCAGCGCATCGGCGATGGCAGCCTTGGACGAATCTGCCGTGACCTGCGACAGCGAGATGATCATGATGGCCATCATCGACATCACGCCGATCACCATGACCTTCAGGATGATGGCGACGATGGTGGTGATGAAAATGGCCAGCAAGGCCCAGGATTTTGGCGTCAAGCCTTCTGGTGTAGGCACCAGCAACAGGGCAAAAAGGACGAGGGTGGTGATGGTGGCCGGCCAGAACTTGAATGGTACGGCTTCTCTGAAGTATCTGAGCATGTTTAACATGGTCGGTCTCTCGTGATGCACTGGGTGGCAGCCTTTGTGAGGCCTGTCCCGTTGATGAAAACGATGGTTACAGTATAACCGTGATTAAGGGAAAACCCTGAAAAAATGTGTGGAAATTAGAATGGAGAATCATTCTTGTTGGTGGGCAAAACAATACCTCCATCAATGCCTGCCCGGATGGGCTGGCGGGTGGTCAGACGAGGAAACGGGCGGATGCGTGCAGCAGCAGTTGCCGCAGATTATTGATGCGCAGATCGACGTAGCCAGGTCGTCTGTGATGCTTGCCACCGAAAGGGGTATGTGGGTGATGGATGTAGACCGTGCCCATGCCGGTGGCACGGGCGGCACGAAGGTTGTCCAGCGTATCCTCGACCAGGACGGCGTGGTGTGACTCGATACCCTCACGGGCCAGCACGTGGCGCAGCATGCTGCGCGAGGGCTTGGGCCGGAACTGGCCGTGCAACTGCATCTCCTCGATGCCCCACAGACTGTCGAACAGGTGCAGGATGCCCAGGTGGCGCAGCACGGTCGTGGCGTAGCAGAGCGGCGCATTGGTCAGCAGGATGCGGCGCCCGGGCAGGCGCGAGAGCAGGCGTGGCAGGTCGCGCTCGGCCCGTATAAGGGGTGGAATGTCGAAACCGTGGCTGCGTGCCAGGAATTCACGGGCATCGACGCCATGATGGCGCACCATGCCGATCATGGTGGCACCGTAGCGACGCCAGTAGCGCTCACGCAGGATATGCGCCTGCGCTTCGTCGACCTGCAGCATGGACTGCACCGCCTGTGTCATGTGCCGGTCTATCTGCGGGAAAATCGCATGCGAGGTGTCGTGCAGCGTGTTGTCCAGGTCGAACAGCCAGACCGGGCCGCTGCCCGATTTGGCATGCGTACCATTGCTGGCGATGCGATTGGCTCGCAGGCGTCTGGGCGGCCCTGCCAGGGTTCGTTCCGGACCGCGCACGAGCGCCCCGGATGATTGTGTGCGCGGCCGATTCGACGTGACGGGCATGCCGGGCTGTCAGCCTGCGCGGATCATGGTGCCGACGCCGCGGTCGGTCAGGATCTCGAGCAGCAGGCAGTGTTCGACACGACCGTCGACAATGTGGACTGAATTGACGCCGTTGCTGGCAGCCTCGAGTGCCGAGGCCAGTTTGGGCAGCATGCCCCCGGAGATGGTGCCATCCTCGAACATCGCATGGATCTCGCGAGCCGACAGTCCGGTCAGGAGGTTGCCGGCCTTGTCCATCACGCCAGGGATGTTGGTCATCATGAGCAACTTCTCTGCGCCCAGCACTTCGGCCATCTTGCCGGCCACGAGGTCGGCATTGATGTTGTAGGCCATGCCGTCTTCGCCGAAGCCGATGGGGGAGATGACCGGAATGAACTGGTCATCCTGCAGCGCTTTCACGACGGCCGGTTCGACTTGCGAGATTTCGCCTACATAACCGATATCGATCAGTTCGCCAGGATTTTCCTTGCTGGGCATCAGTTTCTTGCGGGCCTGGATCAGACCGCCGTCCTTGCCGGTCAGTCCTACGGCCTTGCCGCCGGCCTCGTTGATCATCATGACGATGTCTTGTTGCACCTGGCCGCCCAGCACCCATTCGACGACTTCGACGGTCTCGGCATCGGTCACGCGCATGCCCTGGATGAAGCTGCTCTGCTTGCCGACGCGTTGCAGTGCGGCGTCGATCTGCGGGCCGCCACCGTGCACGACCACCGGCTTGAGTCCGACCAGTTTGAGCATCACGACGTCATGTGCGAAACTGCGCTGCAGCCGTTCGTCGGTCATGGCATTGCCGCCGTATTTGATGACGATGGTCTTGTTGTGAAAACGGCGGATATACGGCAACGCTTCGGCAAGCACATCGGCCTTGAGCCTGGACGCCAGCGTGGCAGTGGTCAAAAGGTCGGCGCTGTCGGGAACGGAAGAAGTGCTCATGTCGGCGAAGACTCCGGGTGCATGATCAGTCAGAATCGGGAACGGTCATTGTAGCCAGTGAAGCCGGCTGTGCGATAGGGGCCTGTGGCAGCGGCGCACTGCACGAGGCACGCTGGAATCAGCGTCGCATCCATATTTCAATATAGCTTTAATATATAAGAATGACGATTGAAATAACTATATATTTATCTGCCGATCAAGGCTCTCGGGATTTTCCCGGGTACGCAACGAGGTTGAACCGCCGTGATTGAACTGTCGCATCTCACCAAGCATTACCGCACGCCGGATGGCGGGGTGCATGCTGCGCTGGCGGGTGTCAGCCTGCAGGTCCGCAAGGGCGAGGTGTTCGGTATCATCGGTCGGTCCGGTGCCGGGAAAAGCACGCTCATCCGCATGATCAATCTGCTGGAGCGCCCCGATACGGGCAGCGTGCATATCGGCGGCGAAGACATTACCGGGCTGCAGGGCGCTGCGTTGAGGCGGTTGCGCCAGCGCATAGGCATGGTATTCCAGCATTTCAACCTGCTGGACTCCCGAACCGTATTCGAAAATGTGCGTTTCCCGCTGCGGCTGGCAGGGGTGCCGCGCCGCGAAGCCGAGCAGCGGGTTGCCGAGGTGCTCGCGCTGGTTGGCCTGGAAGGCCAGCAGCACAAGTATCCGCGCCAACTGTCGGGGGGCCAGCGCCAGCGTGTCGGGATCGCCCGTGCCCTGGCCAATCGTCCCGAGGTCCTGCTGTGCGACGAAGCCACGTCGGCGCTGGATCCCGAAACCACGCAGGCCATTCTCAAGCTGCTGATGGAGATCAACCAGCAGCTTGGCCTGACCATTGTGCTGATTACGCATGGCATGGATGTGATCCGGCGCATCTGCGACCGGGTGGCTGTGATAGAAGGCGGGCGCATTGTCGAGGAAGGACCGGTGGTGGATGTTTTCCTGCATCCACGCCATGAAGTCACGCAGGCCCTGCTGGCCGAAAGCGGTATCGATGCCCAGGGCTGGGAGGCGCTGGCCGATGGCGTCAATGGTCGCCTGGTGAGACTGAGCTTTCGCGAGGATGCCATTGCCCAGCCGGTGTTGAGCCGGATCAGCCGTGACCTGGCACTGGATCTCAGTATCCTTCAGGGCTCGGTGGGGCGGATCAAGAATACGGCCTATGGTCAGTTGGTGCTGGCCGTGTCCGGCACCGATGCAGCACTGGCCCAGCTCCCCGAGATGCTGGCGCGGGAAGGGGTTGAATTCGAGGAGTTGAAGGCATGAGCGGATTCTGGCAATCCCTGGCAGGCATGGACTGGTGGATGATCCTGGAAGCTACCGGCGACACGTTGCTCATGACAGGTCTGGCGCTGCTGTTCACGATATTGATCGGTCTGCCGCTGGGGGTGGTGCTGTTCCTGACCGGACGCGGGCAGATGCTGGAAAACCGTGCACTGTACGGTCTGCTGTCCATTTGCGTGAATGTGCTGCGGTCCGTTCCGTTCCTGATCCTGCTGATCGTAATGATTCCGCTGACCCGCATGCTGGCCGGTACCTCGCTGGGTGTGGCCGGTTCGGTGCCGCCGCTGGTGGCGAGTGCTGCACCGTTCTTCGCTCGCCTGGTCGAGAATGCCTTGCGTGAGCTCGATCCGGGCGTCATGGAGGCGTGCCAGGCGCTGGGTGCCGACTCGGGGCAGACCGTCTGGTGGGCACTGCTGCCTGAGGCTACGACGGCTATCGTGGCTGCGGTGATCGTGACCGCCATTACGCTGGTGGGCTATTCGGCCATGTCGGGGGTGATCGGCGGTGGCGGCCTCGGTGACCTGGCCGTGCGCTTCGGTTATCAGCGCTACCAGACCGATGTCATGGTAGTGACCGTTTCCATCCTGGTCGTGATGGTCCAGTTGACCCAGGTATTTGGTGACTGGCTGGTGGTCAGGCTCAAGCGCAAGTGAGTTTTTATTTATTTTTTGGGAGAAACCTATGAAACTGAAGCAACTCGTGGTGGCGCTGGGCGCCTCGGTCCTGGCTGTGAGCGCATCGGCCAGTTTTGCCGGCAAGTTGTCGGTGGCGGCAACGCCGGTACCGCATGCGGAGATCCTGGAGTTTGCCAAGCCCGAGCTGGCCAAGCAGGGCGTCGAACTGGACATCAAGGTCTTCAATGACTATGTGCAGCCCAACCTGCAGGTCTTCGAGAAGCAACTGGACGTCAATTTTTTCCAGCACCAGCCCTATCTCGATACTTTCAACAAGGATCGTGGCACGGATCTGGTCAGCGTCGGCCTGGTCCATGTCGAGCCGTTCGGCATCTACTCGCGCAAGATCAAGGATCTTGCCGAGTTGAAGGATGGTGCGACCGTGGCGATTCCCAACGATCCCTCGAACGGCGGCCGGGCGCTGCTCCTGCTGCAGAAAGCCGGGCTGATTACCCTCAAGGACCCGTCCAACATCCTGGCGACGGCCCGCGACGTGGCCGAGAATCCCCGCAAGCTGAAGTTCCGCGAGCTTGAGGCCGCCACGCTGCCGCGCGTGCTGGAAGACGTGGATGTCGCGCTGATCAATACCAATTATGCGCTGGAAGCCGGCCTGGTCCCGACCACCGATGCCCTGCTGATCGAAGGTTCGGATTCGCCCTATGCCAACCTGGTGGCAGCACGTCCCGACAACAAGGACAGTGCCGATGTGCAGACCCTGATCGAGGTGCTGCATTCGCCCGAGGTCAAGGCTTTCATCCTGGAAAAGTACAAGGGCGCTGTCGTGCCGGCGTTCTGATGGCCTAGTTCTTTGTGAACTATCGAAAATGGCTGCCCATGAGGCAGCCATTTTTTTACCGGGCAGTCCAAGACAAACAGCATCTCCTGGGGGAGAGCAGTGCAGAGGCGTAGCGACTAGCGTGGGGGCAGATGCCCGAGGCCGGGCCAGGCACCCTTGGGGCGAGCCTGCCCCGGTTAGCCTGCCAGCGCCTTTTCCAGCGTGGCGAGGAATTCTTTTTTGTCGTATTCGCCCAGGTAGCGCTTGACGATATTGCCCTGGCGATCGATCAGGAAAGCGACGGGCGTCAGCCGGATGTCGCCGAACGCCTCTGCCAGCTCGCCGTTTTTGTCGAGGGCCACAGGAAAGGGCAGTTGACGCGTCTCGATGAAGTTCTCGACATAGCTGGGCGGGTCGTAGCGCATGGCCACGGCGATCATGTCGAAGCCTTTGTCGTGATAGGTTTTGTAGTAGTCGATGTTGTCGGGCATCTGCTTGACGCAGGTGACGCAACTCGTGGCCCAGAATTTGACCAGTGTGACCTTGCCGCGCAGGTCGTCAGTCGTGACGGACTGACCATTCATGAGATTGAACGTGACCTGGGGGGCCGGCGTCTTGCCCGGCAGGAAGAACCAGGCGGCCACGCCGGCGACGGCGGCCAGGGCAACTGCAGCGATTATTTTTTTCACGATGGCGTGTTTGTCTGCAAAGGGTTCAAGGGGTGATGGTTTCCGTCCGGCTTTCCTGCTGGCGCTTTGCTTCGGCCTGGCGCTGTTCCTCGGCCAGACGGGCAGCCTCTTCCGGCGTCAGGATCTCGAACAGTTTGACGACCTCGCGGACACCCGACACGCTGGCGGCAGCGGCGGCAGCCAGGTTGCCTTCGTGCTGGGTGACGCGGCCCATCAGGTAGACGACGCCGCGTTCTGCGGTGACGGTGATGGTGCGGGATGGAACATCGCGGGTATTGATCAGCGTGGTCCGGACCTTCGACGCCAGCCAGGAGTTGCCCGAGCGTTCGCTGAAGCTGGCCGGCGGGCCGATGTTGAGCTGATTGATGACTTCCTTGACATTTTCGACGCCCTGGGCGACGCGTGTCGCTTCGTCCTTGTCCGTTTGGTTGGGTACATCGCCGGTCAGCAGCACGCGGTGCTGGTAGGCCGAGGCGTTGATGCGGGCGCGGTCACCGAAGTGCTGGGCTTCGGCGCTGTCGACCTTGATGGCAATGCTCTGGTCTTCGAGTTGCGTGCCGGCCGTGCGGCGGTCGGTGACGACCACGGCGGTGGTGGCGGCTGCGCCGCCGACAATCAGCGGGGCGCAGGCGGACAGTGCGCCGGCTGCGAGAATGCTGCACAGGGCGAAGGTGCCGGGCAGGCGGCGGGCAGATTGTGACTTGATCATGCCGGGTCTCCTAGCAGGTAGGCGTCCACGCCATCGCACAGTGCATGCAGCAGCAGGATATGAACCTCCTGGATGCGCATGGTGCGATCGTGTGGAACGCAAAGGTGTATGTCTTCGGGGCCAAGCCGCGTACCGATCCGGCCGCCGCCCTTGCCGGTCAGCGCGATGACCCGCATTTCGCGCTCATGGGCTGCATCTATTGACCGCAATACGTTCTCGGAGTTCCCGCTGGTTGAAATGGCGACCAGAACGTCGCCAGGGCGCCCCAGTGCGGTGACCTGCCGTTCGAAAATCTGGTCGTAGCTGTAGTCGTTGGCGACCGCCGTCATGATGGAGGTGTCGGTATTGAGCGCCACGCCGGCCAGCGGCAGGCGGTCACGCTCGAAGCGGCCGACCAGTTCGGCGATGAAGTGCTGGGCATCGGCGGCAGAGCCACCATTGCCGCAGGCCAGGATCTTGCCGTCGTTCATCAGTGCTGAAAACAGCAGGTCCACGCCGGCGGCAGTGGGTTCGGAAAGGGCGAGGATGCTTTGTTCGAGCAGTGCGATGCTGTCGCGGAAGTGGCCGCTGATGCGTGAGGTCATATCCATGGCGGGAGAGTTTCATGATGCCAAAGAAGAAATATACCCCGCTTTTGATACGCCGGTGTCAGCAGACGTGACGGCCTGTGCTGTCTGCGTGCGCCTGTGCTTCTCCTGTCGTATTGCGGACCAGGATCAGCTCGGCGGCGATGGCGACGGCGATTTCGGCGGGCGTGCGGCTGGCAATGCGCAGGCCGACCGGGCCGTGCAGGCGCGCAATCTGTGGCGGTGTCAGGTCGAACAGCGCCAGCCGGGCCCGCCGCTTTTCCTGGTTGACGCGCGAACCCAGGGCTCCCACGTAGAACGCCGGCGATTTCAGGGCTTCGAGCAGTGCCATATCGTCGAGCTTGGGGTCATGGGTCAGTGCCACGATGGCGGTGCGCGTATCGATGTCAAGTTCGAGCACGGCATCGTCGGGCATGAGGGTGCTCAGCGTGGTGCGGGGCTCCTGCCATTCCTGGAAGAATTCTTCGCGTGGGTCGCAGACCGTGACATGGAAGTCCAGCGTGGCGGCGATGGCCGACAGGACGCGCGCGGTCTGGTTGGCTCCGATGATGAGCAGATGCCAGCGTGGGCCATAGATACTGCGGAATGTCTGGTTGTCGAGTCCCGGACTGTCGTCGGAGGTGGCTGGCAGCAGGCTGGAGATGCCGGTCTGCATGTCCAGGGTGCGCAGGGTGGACTGGTGTGCCTGGATGGCATCCAGCACCGGATCGAGCCAACAGGTGTCGGCCAGGGGTTCGCAGACCAGGCGCAGCGTGCCGCCACAGGGCAGGCCGAAGCGGTTGGCTTCCTCCTGCGTGACGCCGTATGTCAGGCTGGCGGGGGCCGTCGGCAGCGTGCCTGCGCGGGCGCGCACGATCAGGTCGTCCTCGATGCAGCCGCCCGAGACCGACCCCACGACGTGGCCATCGGCACGGACGGCCAGCATGGCACCGGGTTGGCGAGGGGCGGATCCCCAGGTCTGCACGACAGTGATCAGATGCGTGGCGTGGCCGAGCATGACCCAGTCGCGGGCGCGTTGCAGTACGTCCAGATCCAGGGCATTCATGCGGAGTGTCTTATGGTTGGAAGGCATTGAATATATACTACGCGCATGTCTGATGTCGAAAGCCCACACCCTGTGTCTACCGTACCGCTGCCTTGCGTGGGCATCCTCCTGGCTGCCGGCGAGGGGCAGCGTTTTGCGCAGCAGATGCCTGGCGCAGACAAGCTGCTGGCCCGGCTGGCGGATGGACGATACGTCGCCGAAACCAGCGCCACCAATTTGCACCGGGCGGTGGATTGGGTGTTGGCCGTGGTGCGTCCGGGCAAGCCGGCCCTGCGTGCGTGCCTGGAGATGTCAGGCTGCCATGTGCTCGAAACGGAGCAGGCCCGACAAGGCATGGGAGCCAGTCTGGCGGCAGCGGCGCACTATCTTCAGGCGCGCAACCCGGAGCACCTGCCGGCGGTTGTCGTGGCGTTGGCAGATATGCCCTGGATATGCCCCGATACCTATGAAAAAGTAAAGGCTGCACTGCATGATGCGCCGGTCGCGGTGCCGGTTCGACATGGCCGGCGCGGGCATCCTGTCGGTTTTCGTGCGAGCTGCCTGCCTGAGTTGGCCGCCTTGTCTGGCGACCAGGGCGCGAGGGGCCTGTTTGACCGATATCCGGTGCAATGGGTTGACGTGAACGATGACAGTGTCTTGCACGATATCGATGTGCCCGCCGATCTGGCCGGCCTCCCCGGGGCCCGATAGTTTGTAATCCTTTGCTGGTGATATGGCAGTGGCGTTGGTATAACCACGCATTGTTATCAAGGGTAATTTCGCCATACTGAATGACATATATCATTCGTTCGGTATGCGAGAAAGCTGCCACCTGTATCAACGAACCAAGGGATAGACGACATGGGCATACGGGAAGGGATTTCACGCCGCAGCTTTATCAAGTTAGGCACGTTCGCAGGGATCACGGTCATGTTCGGCCGCCTGCCGCTGGCCGAGGCCCTGGAGGTCCATTCCGGCACGCATGGGCTGGAGTGGATGGGGGTCGATGGCCAGGCACGCTACCGCTGGGATGCCGTGCGCAAGGTCACGGGGGCGAAAGTCTTTGCGCGCGACTTTCGGGCCAGGGACCTGCCGGGCTGGCCCGAAGCCCAGTCGCATGCCTTCTTTCTCAAGGCTACGCGTGCGGACCGGACTTTCGAGGGCGTTGACCTGTCCATGCTGGGGCCGGACCTGCAGCCGGATCGCCTGGTACTGCACGAAGACATGGCCCGCGACGGGGTTGCGGTGCCGCAGCCCCCCGACCTGGCCGCCGAGTTCTATGGCAAGGATTTCCTGACACCCAAAGGCACCACGCCGCCCATGTATGGGCAGCCGGTGGCCTTGCTGGTGTATGACGACTTCGACCGCTTCGAGGCAGCCAAGCGCATGTTGCGGTTCGAGAAAGGAGCGGTGCTGTACGGGCAGGAAACCGGTTTCAAGCCGCCTGCCAATTATGGTGCGGCACGCTATGTGCGGATCGGCGGGGCTACGCCGACCGATCCTCCGGAATTTTCCCCGATGCAGGATGCCGTGATCTGGGGCGGTTTCGATGGGAATGCCCCGACCTGGCCGCCGGCCGATGGCAAGGGGATCTTCGTGCCCCAGTCTGTCGTGCTCAAACACCGCGGTGGCGGTGGGGTACGCGATCCGCTCAAGGTTGCGCATGAAACCTATGAGCCGATGCGGCGCGGCATGGAGGCGGCCGTGCTGATCGAGCAGGACATTGAGGCCGCCCGCGCCGACAGCGACAAGCTTGTGCTGCAGCGGCAGGCCTTTTCGCAGTCCATCGATCCCAGCGCATTGGAGCCGGACAATGGCAATGCCTGGTACGACGCCGAGACGCGTACCCTGCATTTGTTGATCGCTGCCCAGTCACCCTACGAGGTGGCGCGGGTGGCGGCGCTGATGGTCAAGGACAATACCCGTTTTCCGGTCGAAAGAATCGAGCTGTTGAGCGGTACGACGGTCGGTTATGGCTCGAAGGACCATTCGATTTTCCCGTTCTACACGATCGCAGCCTGTTTCTACGGCAATGGCCGGCCCGTGCGCATGGCCAATGATCGCTACGAGCAGTTTCAGATGGGCATCAAGCGGCACTCCATCCAGATGGATGTGACGATCACGGCTGACCGCAAGACAGGCCAGTTCGAGATCATGAAAGGGTTCTACAACTGCAATGGTGGCGGGCGGGCCAACTTCTCGTTTTCGGTTGCCCAGGTGGCCGCCACGGCCGCGCAGTCCATCTATTATTTTCCGAAGTCCGACCTGGGCTCGATGGCGCTGGCTACGGCCGCGGTCGAGGCCGGCTCCATGCGGGGCTACGGTACGCTGCAGGTCATGACCATTACCGAGCTGATGGTGGACGAGATCGCTGCCGAGCTGGGTATGGATGCCATCGAGCTGCGACGGCGCAATGCCTTGCGGGCTGGTTATCCGAATACCCAGGGGGCTGTTCAACTGGGTGACCCGCGCAATGTCGAGATGCTGGATCGCGCGGTCGAGCATCCGGTCTGGCGCGGCCGTGCGCAGGCCAAGGCGCAATACGACGCTGCCCATCCCGGTCGTCGCTATGGCGTGGGCTTTGCCCAGGTCCAGAAAGACTATGGCACGGGGGCCGATACGAGCGCGCTGACGCTGGCGTTCGATGCCGACGGCAAGCTGACCATGCACCATTGTGTGCAGGAAATCGGCACCGGTGCGACGACCGCCCAGCAGATCATGGTGGGGCGGATACTGGGCAAGGTGCCGGATGAGGCCTATTTCGGCGAAACGGCATTTGCCTCCTTGCCCCTGGTCAGCAATTTCGAACCCTATACCATCACGCAGGCACAGCAGGATGAATTGCAGAAAGACCCGTTCTGGGTACCGTTCATCCTGCCGGCCATGAGCGCTTCCAACAGCGCCTACTTCATCGGCTTCGGCACACGCCAGGCCGCGCAGTTCCTGCTGGAACATGCGCTGTGGCCGGCAGCGCGCGCGATCTGGAGCGAAGGCGAGGGGGGTGGACAGATCGCCAGCGGCGAAGTGACGCTGGCCGACCTGCGGGCGTTCCCGGGAGGGATCGGCGGTGCTGGCATGTCGCCGATCCCGTTCGAGCAACTGGCGCGCAAGGCGCATGAAATGGGGCTGGTCACCGGCGTGTCGTTGCACTGCTTCAGTCGCTGGGAATGGGCTCGGGCCGAGTTCGACATTCCCGGCGTCGGTCGTCGTACGTTGCCTGTCGATGCACTGGCCGTGCGCTATGGCGATGGTGCGCCGGCCGCGCTGAAACAGCGGATGACCGTGGGTGGCTACGATTACATCCGGCGCAGCAGCGTGCAGTTTCCACCGACGCAGCGCAACAATGCCGGCGTGACGACCTATACGCCTGCAGCCTGTATCGTCGAGCTCAACGTCAATACGTTTACCGGACAGGTGGAGATCATGCAGCACCATACGCTGCTGGATCCCGGTACGGTGGTGGTGCCGGAGCTGGTATCCGGGCAGTTGCAGGGCGGCACGGCAATGGGTATCGGCCATGCCCTGATGGAAGAGCTGCCGCTCTACGAAGACGGGCCGGGCGACGGCACCTGGAACTTCAACCGTTATACCTTGCCTCGTGCCAGGGATGTGGCAGTCTGGAGCCAGACAGCCGACTATCTCGCGCCGCTTTCCGAGACTTCACCCTCCAAGGGCATGGGCGAAGTCGTGATGATTCCCATCATTGCCGCAACCGGCAATGCCATTACCCATGCCATCGGCAAGCGCTTCTATACGCTGCCGGTCACCCCTGAAAAAATCAAAAAGGCACTGTCATGAGCATCGAGACACAGATGTTGACCCTGATGATCAACGGCAAGCAGGTCGGCCCCGTGGCGGTGCCGGTCGGCATGCCCATGATCGACTTCCTCCATGATTATCTGAACCTGACCGGCACCCATTTCGGCTGCGGGCAGGGTATCTGCCACGCCTGTACGATCATGGAGCTGCATGCCGACGGCTCCAGTACCGAATTGCGCACCTGTATTTTCGATGCCCACTTCTTCAATGGAAAATCCATCCGGACCATCGAGGGCCACGCCACGCACGGCCCAACGGGCGAAGTGACGGCCATTACGCCGGTGCAGAAGGCGTTCATCGATCATTTTTCCTTTCAGTGCGGCTACTGTACGCCAGGGTTCGTGGCGGGGGCGACCGTATTCATGGAGCGCCTCCAGCGCGAACCCGTCAAGCGCAGTGACCTGGAGAGTGCCATCGAGGATGCGCTCAATGACCACATCTGCCGTTGTACCGGCTATGTGCGCTACTACGAAGCCGTACGGGATCTGGCCCTGGCCACCCCTGGCTGCGTCGTGGATTGAGGAGACGCACCATGAAAAATCATAGATTGCGCAACGGCATCCTGGTCGTGCTGGTGCTGGGTGCCGTGGTGGCGCTGGCCATCCTGCTGGGGGCATTTCGTTCTTCATCGGTGGCATCGGATGTCGACACCCCGCTGACCGCCGAGGAAATGCAGCGACTGCTGCCGAGAGGGCGGGAACTGGCGCTGGCCGGCGACTGTTTCGGCTGCCACTCACAGACCCAGGGGCCACGCGGGGCCGGCGGCGTACCGATCGGTACACCGTTCGGTACGTTGCATTCGACCAATATCACGCCGGACTCTACCTACGGTATCGGTCAATATACGCGTGCGGATTTCCATCGAGTGCTGCGTGATGGCATCGCGCCGGGCAACCGCAACCTGTACCCGGCGATGCCTTATATTTTCACGCAGATCACGACGCCGGAAGATATTGATGCGCTCTATGCCTACTTGATGAGCCTCCCGCCGATGGCGGTGGAAAATGTCGAGAATACGGGTGTGTTCGAGTTCCCGGTGCGGCCTTTCATGAACTTCTGGGCGCTGCTGAATTTCCCGGAACGCAAGGTGCCTGCAGTACCGGATCGCTCTGATCAGTGGCTGCGCGGTGCCTACCTGGTCCAGGGGCTGGGCCATTGCGGTGCCTGCCATACGCCGCGCAATATCATGATGGGCACGGATTTTCCCCGCGATCTGCAAGGGGGCAGCGTCGATGGACTGAACGCCCCGGACATCACGGCCGAAGGCCTGGCAAGGGTTGGCTTTGACCAGGCCACGCTCACCCAGTATCTGCGGACAGGCATTGCGCCGCAAGGAACGGCATTCGGCGGCATGTATACGGTGGTGCACTTTTCGACCAGCGCCATGCAGGCCGAGGATGTCGAGGCGATTGCCACCTATCTCCTGACTGACGATACGGGCAAGATCGTGGCACCAGCGCCTGCGCCGACCCCCGCACCTGTGGCCCTGGCGTCGCAGGCCAGCACTGCCGATGCCGACAGCGGGCTGCAGATCGGTCGTCGCCTCTATATGTCGGCCTGCGCAGGTTGTCATGGGGCACAGGGAGAGGGGATTCCGAACGTGGCTCCGGCCATGCGGGGCAATGCCACGCTCGCCATGCCGGATCCCGTCAATACGCTCTATGCCGTGCTGCACGGGATTCCCACTCAGGTGTTTACCGGTGGGCAGCGCATGTATGCCATGCCGCCCTTCCGTGACCTGCTGGATACGACGCAGGTGGCAGAGTTGACCACGTGGTTGCGCACCGAGTGGGGTGGGCAGTCGGCACCTGTTTCTGCCGGCCAGGTCGAGGCGGCCAGTCGCAGTGCGCAGTAGCCGTTGTTCAGCGTGATCTGGCTTGTGATATTTAATCCGGTGGGCAGTCAAAGGCCTGGAGGATCCAGACAGGAGATGTCGTGCCATTCTCCAGCACGACATCGAAGCGGCAGGCCGGCACCGCAGGGAGTCGCAATCGGGCGCTCAGGCGGGGCAGAAAATATCGGGCAGCCCGGACCAGTCGCAATTGCTTGTGCCGGGTAATGCTGTCGGCAGCGCTGCCGTAGCGGGCATGGTTGCGGCGGCGGACCTCCACAAAGACCAGTGTCTGTGCATCCAGCATGACAAGGTCGATTTCGCCGAGGCGGCAGCGCAGGTTGCGGGCGATGAGGCGCATGCCCTGTTGTTGAAGCAGTATTGCCGCTCGTGTTTCGGCCTCGGCACCGATGCGCTGTCGCGGTGCCCGGCCCGGGCCGTTGGCCAATTCGTTCGGATGCGACGAGCCGGGGCGAGATTCGATTTCGATGGCAACGGCCGGTTGTCGCCGTCGCCGACGATGCCGGCGTGCCTGGGCGAGTCGGCAGAGATGCTGGGCATGTTCCATGTGATAGGCTGTCGCTTTTCCGGAAAAGGCCTTCATTGTCTGATGCCGGCCCCCGGCAGGGGGCTGGAGTGTGCGGTTTATGCGCACACCAGACGGGTGGCAAGGGCGGCCGGTGTGTCGCTGCCGGATCACGCAAGACAGGAGAAAGACAATGACCGTGGAAGCCCGTGCTGCCGGCACACAGGATGAGGGCACTGGTGTGAGTGGACAGGCCTCGGCGCTGCTGTGGGCACGGATGCTGGACAGGGTGCGCAGCCAGGATTGGCCCGCCGGTGCGTTGTATGTGGTGGCGACACCCATCGGTAACCTTGGCGACCTGAGCCTGCGTGCCTGGCAGGCGCTGTCGCAGGCCGATGTCGTGGCGGCCGAAGATACACGGGCGACGCGGGTGCTATTCGATGCCTGGGGGCTGACGACGCCGCTGATGGCGGCACACCGGCACAACGAAGCCGGGGCCGCGCAGAATATCGTGGCCCGTCTGCAGGAGGGAGCCCGTGTGGCACTGGTGTCCGATGCCGGTGCCCCGGCGGTCAGCGATCCAGGGGCCCGTATCGTGCGCGAAGTCCGGGCGGCAGGGCTGCGCGTGATTCCGGTACCGGGAGCCAGTGCGGTGATCTCGGCACTCATGGCCAGCGGTGCCACCTCGGATGAAAACCCCGCTTTCCTGTTTGCCGGTTTTGCGCCGTCCAAGGCCACGGCAAGACAGAACTGGCTGCGGCAGTGGGGTAGCTTGCCTGCACCGGTGGTGCTGTTCGAGTCCCCTCATCGCCTGGCTGCCATGCTGGACGATATGCTGGCACTCTTTGGCGCAGCCCGTCAGGTTACGGTTGCTCGAGAACTGACCAAGCGCTATGAGCAGGTTGAAACCCTGGCACTGGAGGATGTAGCCGCCTGGCTGGCACAGGATGCGCACCGCCTGCAGGGTGAGTTCGCGCTGGTATTGCACGAAGCGCCGGCTGACGCTGCCGACCAGGGGGGGGTGGCGCTGGAACAGGCCGATGAACTGCTGTCGGCATTGCTGCGGGGCGTTTCGGTGCGGGATGCGGCGCGTCTGGCTGCCCAGGCCCTGGGGTTGCCCCGGGATGTCCTGTATGCACGGGCACTGGCACTCAGGCAACTGGCCGATTGAGCGCGTCAGGGCGAGATGACGATGGCAGGTACGCCGATGCGATCCGCGACCTGCCGCGAGGCTTCCTGTGCCTGGCCCAGATTGTTGTACGGGCCGATGCGAACCCGGTGTAGGCCCGTGCTGTCATCGACATAGGCGGTCTGGCTGCCGGCTGGCAGGTAGGGCTGGATGCGATCGACCAGGCGCTGCGCATTGGCGTGCTGGGAGAATGCACCGAGCTGTACCTGGTAGCCGCCTGCAGTTGCTGGCCGTGGCGAAGATGCAGCGGGGGCTGCCTGCGCGCTGGTGACAGGTTCGGGACGGCGTTCGGGGGCCGGCAATGGCGTACCCGACTGGAAGCCTGAGTCCTGCTCGATGGGCGTGCTGACGGGGGCCGCCAGCGAAATCGAGGCAATCGGAGGCTCCTCCTGATAGCTGTTGCCGGTGGCCAGGGCAGTATTGCCGGCTTGTTGCCAGGCACCATTGCGGATGGCATCCGGGGAAATCCACTCGACGACGACTTCGCCGCTGCCTGGGCCGATCAGATCGAGCTTGTGTGCTGCCACATAGGACAGGTCGATGATCCGGTCGGCATGGAATGGGCCTCGGTCATTGACCCGCAGGACGACACTCTTGCCGCTGCTGGTGCGCGTGACCCGCACGTAGCTGGGAATGGGCAGCGTGGGGTGTGCCGCCGTCATGGCATACATGTCATAGATCTCGCCATTGGAGGTCTTGTTGCCATGGAATTTCTTGCCGTACCAGGAGGCGATGCCACGTTTGACGTAGGGCCGACCGCTGGTGTCTGGCGTGTAGCTTCTGCCAAGAACCGTGTAGGGGCGGTTGGGGCCGCTTGCCAGTGGTTCGACACGAGGCGTGGCGTCAGGAATGCGTTCAAGTTGCGAGGCCGAAGGCGGTCGCGAGTCGGGGCCGTCGTCTTCGTAGTAGCCACCTTTGCCCGGTACGTAGCCCGACGTGCCGCAACCGGCGATGATCAGCAGGGCCGAAAGGCTGGCGAGATGAAGCAGTCGGGACAGGGCGGCGGGCATGGAATCAGTCTGACTTGGGGATGGGCAGGGCACGATGGCGGATCAGAACCGGATCATGGTCTGCAAAGCAGCGCGCAAGCTGCTCGGTGACGTAGACCGAGCGATGCTGGCCGCCTGTGCAGCCGATGGCAATCGTGAGATAGCTGCGGGTGTCCTGCATGTAGTGGGGCAGCCACTTGCGCACGAACAGCTGGATGTCGTCAATCATCTGCACCACGCTGGGCGTGGAGCCCAGCCATTGCGCCACGCCTGGATCGCGCCCTGTGAGCGGGCGCAGGTCCCGGTCATAGTAGGGGTTGGGCAGGCAGCGGACATCGAAGACCAGATCTGCATCACGCGGTACGCCCCGTTTGTACGAGAAGGACTGGAAGGTCAGCACCAGTGGACGCCAGTCAACCTGGACCAGATCACGTACCCAGTTGCGCAATTGTCCCGGCATCAGGTCGGAGGTGTCGATCGGTGGTTCCTGCTCGCGCAGCGGTTCCAGGATCTGGCGCTCCCGTTCGATGCACTGGGTCAGTGACGGTGTCGCACCGGTTTCGTTGGTGAGGCGGTCGCTGAGCGGATGGCGTCGGCGCGATTCCGAGTAGCGTTGCTTGAGGGTTTCGCTGTCGGCATCAAGGAAGATGACCCGCAGTGCCGTGCCCATGGCGCGCAAGGCGGTCAGCACGCCCGGCAGGTCGGAAATCTCGCCGGGCGAACGCACATCGATGGCGACCGCTACGCGGGAGCGACCTTCGTCACGTGCATCGGCGATGAACTGGTGCAGGAAGCGGACCGGCAGGTTGTCGACGCACAGATACCCTACATCTTCGAGCAGACGCAGGACAACGGACTTGCCGGAGCCGGACATGCCGGTGATCAGAACGACGTGGATCATGGAATCGGATTGTGACATGACGGTCCAGATGTGTCGACCTGTTACGTCCTGGGACGGCAGGCGGGCTATTCGAAATGCTGCTGCATCGCCAGGGTCTGGCGCGCCATGAATTCGCGCAGCGTGTCGATGCCACGCAGCTTGAGGATGGTGTTGCGCACGGCCGCCTCGACCAGCACGGCAAGGTTGCGACCTGCCGCGACCTGCAACTGCACCTTGAGGATGGGCAGGCCCAGTATTTCCTGGGTCTGGTCCTGCAGCGGGAGTCGCTCGAACTGCTCGGGCGAGAGGGCGCGCATCAGGTGGACGATCAGCTTGAGCCGCATCTTGCGGCGCACCGAAGCCTCGCCGAAGATGGTGCGGATGTCGAGCAGCCCCAGGCCGCGTACCTCGATCAGGTTCTGCAACAGGGCGGGGCAGCGGCCTTCGATCATGTTGGGCGCGATGCGCAGGAACTCGACGGCATCGTCTGCAACCAGGCCATGGCCGCGTGAAATCAGCTCGAGTGCCAGTTCGCTCTTGCCCAGGCCGGACTCACCGGTGATCAGTACGCCAACGCCGAGCACATCCATGAACACGCCGTGCACCGTGGTGGCGGGCGCAAATTTCTTGCTCAGGTAGATGCGCAGCAGTTCGATGACATGGGAAGCTGGCAGCGTGGTCGCCAGCAGCGGCAGGTTGTGCTGGTTGCAATGGGTGATCAGCTCGGCAGGCGGTTCCTGCCCGTCGGCGATCAGCAGAGCCGGCACATCGGCTGTCATCAGGCCGGCCAGCCGGAACAGCCGACGCCGGTTGCTCAGCCGGGCGAAATACACCATTTCTTCAGGACCGAATACCTGAATGCGGTCAGGGTGCGTCAGGTTGAGATGCCCGACCAGGTCTGCGGCGGACGAGCCTTCGTGATTGCGGATGATGCGATGCGCACCTTCCTGCCCTGCCACCCAGCGGAATGCGACTTCGTCGGCGTTTTCTTCGATCAGTTCACGGACGGATATCTGCATGGGTGGCGAGTGGGGCATGGAATGTCAGGATGTGCCGCTGGTCAGCAACTTGTGGACCACGGCAGGATCGTTTTCGTTGCAGAGCTGCTCCCTGAGTTGACCGTTGGACAGCAACTGGGCCAGTTCAGCAAGGATGTCGAGGTGTTGCTGGGTCGCGGTCTCGGGGACCAGCAGGAACATCAGCAGCCGGACAGGCTGGCCATCGGGGGCATCGAAGGGAACCGGTTGGCTGAGCCGGATGAAGGCCGCCAGGGTCTTGTCCAGGCCCTTGACACGGCCGTGAGGAACGGCAACACCCTGGCCAAGCGCGGTCGATCCCAGTCGTTCACGTGAGAACAGGCTGTCAAAGACCGTGAGGCGGCTGATGCCGTGGTTGTTTTCGAATAGCAGTCCAGCCTGTTCGAAAGCCCGCTTCTTGCTGGTGACGGGCAAGTCGAGCAGGATGTTGCCAACGGGCAGGATGCGCGACAGGTGGTTCATGGCCGGCATTATATGACGCACTGCAAAAAAATACATAGACATCAACCCGCATGTGCGGGTCGATGTTGTAAATGGTCAATGCGTCGTCATGGTCAGACCGCGCTGGCTTCTTGCCGCTTGAGCGGCTCGTGGGCGTGATCCTGCAGCTTGGTCTTGTGCTTGACGACCTGGCGGTCCAGCTTGTCTATGACCAGATCGATGGCTGCGTACAGGTTCTCTTCGATCGACTCGCAGTGGATGTCCTTGCCGGGCAGGCGCATGGTGATTTCGGCCTTGTGGCGAGGGTGTTCCACGGACAGGATGACCTGGGTGTCGATGACGTTGTCGAAACGGCGCAGCACGCGGGACAGTTTGGTGGTGACGTATTCGCGGATCGCAGGCGTCACTTCGAGGTGGTGTCCATTGATGGTCAGGTTCATACGGCAGTCTCCTTGCAGCTGACAGGAATGATAGGCGCAAAGCGCCCCGTGTCTGGCATTCACGCTATGCGCGACTGATTGACACAGTTCCAGTGTAAAGCGTTTTGTCAGGAAGGCAAGTGCCTGCTACATCCGGAAGTGTTCGCCCAGGTAGACGCGGCGCACGCCCGGATCATCGACGATTTCATCGGGGGTGCCGCTGGTCAGTACCGAGCCTTCGCTGATGATGTAGGCGCGGTCGCAGATGCCCAGGGTTTCGCGGACATTGTGGTCGGTGATGAGCACGCCGATATGCCGGCTTTTGAGGAATCGGACGATGCGCTGGATCTCGATCACGGCGATCGGATCGACCCCGGCGAAGGGTTCGTCGAGCAGGATGAAGCGCGGCCGGGTCGCCAGTGCACGGGCGATTTCCACGCGTCGGCGTTCGCCGCCCGACAGGGAGATGGCCATGTTGCGGCGAATATGGCCGATCTGCAGCTCGTCGAGCAGTGATTCGAGTTGTGCGTCGATTTCCTGCCGTTCGCTGGCCGGCCGGATGTCGTTCTGGATTTCGAGCACGGCCCGGATGTTCTGCTCGACCGTCAGGCGCCGGAAGACCGAGGCATCCTGCGGCAGATAGGACAGGCCCATGCGGGCGCGCTGGTGCATGGGCATCGCGGTGACGGCGTCGTCGTCGATGGTGATGCGACCGGCATCGGCCGGCACCAGCCCCACGATCATGTAGAAGCTGGTGGTCTTGCCTGCGCCGTTGGGGCCGAGCAGGCCGACGACTTCACCACTGCTGAACTCGAGCGAGACATCCTGGACCACGGTGCGGCCATGGTAAGTCTTGCGCAGTCCGGTGGCCGAGAGGCGGCCGGTGGGCAGGTTGTCCTGGACGGCGGAGGCGGAAACGGGCGTAGGCATGAGCAGTATGTGGCAGTCGGTATCCGGGATCAGGGACGGGCAGCGGCGTTCTTGTCCTGGCAGGCCTTGATGGCTGCATCGACACGTGAGCGTGGCTGGGCGATCGAGCGGACGCGCTGGCCCGGGCCGGCCGATTCGGCACCGCCTTCGGCCTGGTAGAGACCGGTGGTCTGGTTATAGCGGATGCGCTGGCCGCGGATGGTGTCCATGGCTTCGCCGCAGATGTAGCGGATCACGACGGCCTGGCCGATCAGGTCGATCTGGTCGTCCTTTTCACTGTATTCGGCACGCAGACCGCTGGCATCGATCAGGTCGAACTGCTCCGGGCGTTCCTGGCGGATGCGCACGCGCTTGCCCTTGTCGGCGGTGGCGACACCATGGCGCACGCCCTGTTCGTCTTCGCGCAGGTCAAGGCGGTCTGCCGTGAGGGTCATCGGCCCGCGGGTCAGGATGACGTTGCCGGTAAAGACGCTGGTACGGCCGATGTCGTCATAGCGCAGCGAATCCGACAGGATCTGCGTGCTGGGCTCTTCGGCGGCTTCCTGTGCAGTGGCCGTGGCAGGCACCAGCAGTGCACCCAGCAGCAGGCCGGCACAGAGGCGGGAACAGAAAGACAGGCGTGGTGCAGTCATGAGTCGATTGGATCAGGGTTGGGCCGCGCGCGGCTCGGTTTCGCGCTGCGGCAGCGTATTGGGGGCAATGTCGACCTGAGAGGCCGATTCGACCGTCAGAATCCGGCTGGAATTATCGTACTGCATCCCCTTGCCCCGCATTTGCGAGCGCCCCTGTTCGACCAGCGTAGGGTGGTCGGTGTAGGCTCGGTCGGCGTCGGGCAGGATGATGAGTTCGGGGCTGTACAGGTTCAGTTCGGCACGCTCGGCATCGGCCAGCCGTCGCAGATGGGCATCGCCACGCAGGGTGATGCGTGCGCCACCCTGGTCCATGACGGCGGTGCGGGCGGTGCCGATTGTAACCGGATTGGTGGCGCGCAGGCCAGTGGCGACGGGGTGGTCGACCTCGTAGGAGTCGTCATCCGGGAAATGCTGCATGTGGGTGCCTGCCAGCCGGTTGACGGGAATGCCGCCGATGTCGGTGCGCAGCAGCACGAAATCGCTGGCCCAGGCGTCCGGCTCGTGCGTGACCCGGCGTGGCGGGTCGAGCGGGACGGCCTGCTGGGCATATTCGGCCGCCCACCAGGTGCCGCCAGCCAGGGCAATCAGCAGTGCAAACGAGGTGAGTGCTGGAAGTCGGTCTTTCATGGCGTCATTGCGGTACGCCGGGCAGTACCGTGGAGGCACCGCCGGTCTGCAGGAATGCACCCAGGCGGCCCTGTGCGGCAAGGATCAGGTCGCAGCACTCGCGTGCCGCGCCATTGCCGCCGGCAGCCTGGCTGATCCAGTGTACGGACTGGGTGATGTAGAACGGGGCGCTGGACACACTGGCCGTGAAGCCGGCCTTCTGGAACGCCGGCAGGTCGATCAGGTCATCACCCATGAAGCCGGTCTGCTCCAGCGAAAGCCCATGCTTTTGCGCCAGATCGGCCAGGACCCGGCCCTTGTCGCGCACACCCTGGTGGATGTCGGCAATGCCGAGCTCGGCTGCGCGGCGGGCGGCGATGGGGCCTTCGCGGCCGGTGATCAGCGCTACGGTGATGCCGCACTCGCGCAGCATGCGCATGCCGTGTCCATCGAGGGCATGGAAGGACTTGGTGATTTCGCCATGCTCGCCATACCAGAGGCGGCCGTCGGTCAGCACGCCGTCGATGTCGAAGGCCATCAGGCGAACGGCAGCGGCGCGCTCGCGCACGTTTTCGGGAATGCGCGCCAGTATCTGTGCCTCGACGGGGTGGGCGGGGCGAAGGGAGGAAAGGGGAGAGTGGCTCATGTCAGACAACCTTGGCTGCCAGCAGATCGTGCATGTGCAATGCGCCGATCAACTGTCCTTCGGGGCCTGTGACCAGGAGCTGGCTCAGGCGGTGACGGTCCATCAGCGTGGCGGCATCGACGGCCAGCGCGTCCGGTGAAATGGTGCGGGGGGCGCGTGTCATGCCGGCTTCGACATCAAGGGCGCGGATATCGCCCGAACGCTCGATCAGGCGGCGCAGGTCGCCATCGGTGAAAATGCCGACCGGCCTGCGTGCGGCATCGAGAATCACGGTCATGCCCATGCCTTTGCGCGAGATTTCCTCGAGTGCGCCGGCAACCGGGGTGTGCTCGGGTACGGCAGGCAGCGCTTCGCCCTGCCGCATGACATCGCGGACCAGGGTCAGCAGGCGTCGGCCCAGTGCACCGCCAGGATGGGAGCGGGCAAAATCCTCGGCACCGAAGCCCCGTGCTTCCAGACAGGCGACGGCCAGCGCATCGCCGATGGCCAGCGCCACGGTCGTGCTGGCGGTCGGGGCCAGGTTCAACGGGCAGGCTTCATGCTCGACGTGGCCATCGAGATGAATGTCGGCGGCACGAGCCAGGTCGGAATCCGGGTTGCCGGTCAGGCTGATCAGGGGAATATCGAGGCGTCGCAGCACGGGCAGGATGGTCAGCAGCTCCTGGGCAGTGCCGGAGTAGGACAGTGCAAGTACCACGTCCTGCGGTGTGACCATGCCCAGGTCGCCATGGACGGCTTCCGCTGCGTGCACGAAAAAGGCGGGCGTGCCGGTTGAGGCCAGGGTGGCAGCGATCTTGCGGGCGATATGGCCCGATTTGCCGATGCCGCTGACGACGACTCGCCCCTTGCACTGCAGCAGCAGTCGGGTGGCCTGCACGAAGGCGTCGCCCAGGCGCTGCCCGATGTCGTGCAGGGCATGGGCTTCGATTTGCAATGTGCGTCGCGCCGAGGCCAGGATGGCGTCGGCGGAAAAAGTGCTTTCGGTCATGGGGGGATTTTAATTATAAAATCGGCCGTTTGCGGCATGGCGGATGAGAGAGGCCTATGTTTTCATTGATCAGACGTGTGGCGGCCATGGTGTGCCTGCTGCTTGCAGGCATGGCGGCGGTGCAGGCCGAACCGATCACGGTGCGTGATGTGCTGGGGCGTGAGGTGACGCTGCCCAAGCCTGCCGAGCGGGTTGTCCTGACCCAGGCGCGCTATCTGCCGGTCCTGTCGCTGATCCATCCCGATCCGGCCAGTGTCCTGGCGGGCTGGTCCAACGAATTCAAGACGGCCTTTTCCAACGAGTACCAGGATTACCTGGCACGCTTTCCGGCGCTGGCCGATGTGCCCGAGGTGGCGCGCCACACGCCGGACACGTTTTCCATCGAGAAGGCGCTGGCACTGCGCCCGGACCTGCTGATCCTGACGTCTTCCTTTGCCGGCGTGCCACCGGGGGGCGACGTGAGCCAGTCGCCGCTGATCAAGGCGTTCGAGGCGGCGGGCGTGCCGGTGCTGGTCGTCGATTTCTTCCTGGATCCGCTCAACAATACCGTACCCAGCATCCGGGCGCTGGGACAGGCACTGGGACAGTCCGAGCGGGCCGAGGCATTCATCGAGTTCTATGAGTCGCGCATGCAGCGGGTGCGCGAGCGGGTTGCCCAGGCCCAGGCGGAAGGCAAGGCTGCGCCCAATGTGCTCATGCATGCCCATGCCGGCAGTACCGATTGCTGCAACTCGCCGGGCTTTGGCACGTTCAATGACCTGATTGCCTTTGCCGGCGGGCACAATATCGGCAGCGATACGCTCAAGGGGCCGACCGGCCAGTTGAGCATCGAATACATCGTCAGCCGCAATCCCGAGGTCTATGTAGCGACCGGGACGGGCGTGCGTCGCGGTGGCGTGCACATGGGCGCAGGCATCACGCCGGAACAGGCACGCGAGAGCCTGGACGAGGTTGTCGGTGCACGCGGCCTGTCCACCTTGCCGGCGGTGCGGGATGGTCGGGCCTATGGCATCTGGCATGCCTTCAATGACTCGCCCCTGCATATGGTGTTCATCGAAGCGCTGGCCGGCTGGCTCGATCCCGAGCGTTTTGCCGACGTGTCGCCTCAGGAGACGCTGGACATCGTCAACGAGCGTTTCCTGGCCGTGCCGATGCGAGGCACCTATCTGATCAAGGCCGGCAGCGATGAGTGAGACACAGGCACGAACGCCTTTTCGCGACGTGCAGGTGTGGCATGAGCAGGCTGCGGATGGCATCCATGCCTGGGAAGTCAGGATAGGGGTGCCGCATGCGCCGCCTCCTCCCGAAGGCTACCCGGTGCTGTTCATGCTGGATGGCAATGCGGTGTTCGATATCCTGGCCGACCAGGTTGCCGTGCCCGATGTGCTGGTGGTGGGACTGGGTTACCAGATGGTGCTGACCGACCCGCGCGTGGCACGCGCCTACGATTACACGCCGGCGCTGTGGTCTGACCGGGCCAACTTCGATCCACGTATTCCCGAGCGGCGTGCCGGTGGTGCCGACCTGTTCCTCGACTGGGTGCAGGGTACGGTGCGGCCGCGTCTTGCCCGGCACTTCAGCGTGCACGCACATCGGCAGGGGCTGTACGGTCATTCCTATGGCGGGCTGTTCACGCTGCATGCGCTGTTTGATCGGCCTGCCGCCTTTGATCGGCATATCGCCGTCAGCCCGTCGGTATGGTGGAATGAGCAGTACATTCTGTCGCGTGCCGATGCGTTTGCGACCCGCTGCCTGACTCCCGGCGGCGGGGCAGCGCTGCCGGAAGGCTGGGAGAGGCAACCGCACCGGCTTTATCTGGCAGCCGGCGGACAGGAACAATGGCGCCCGAAGCCCGCCGAATTCGTGGCTGGACAGATGCAGGCCCGCCCGCAGGGCATCCCGACGTTGCCGATCATTCGTGACATGGGACAGGTGCTGGCCAGAGTGCCTGGGCTGGCGGTCGATTTTCGTGGTTTCCCAGAGTGTGACCATCGTGCCATGCTGCATGCCTCGGTCCCCTATGCGCTGGACTGCATGCAGGATTGGTAGGCTGATTTTGTCGTGAAGATTCCGTGAAGAGCCTGATGGCACGAATTGTTTAAAATAGATGAGTTTGCTTCTCATCAAGAATCTCACGGTATTTATCCTCTGATGCAAAAAATGGCTCCCAAAATGATGACGACGCGCCGGCGTCTGCTGGCCGCCGGCCTGGGTGGTTGTGCCGCCGGGCTGGCATTGCCGACCTGGGTGCGTGCGCAGGGCGCGGCGCAGCCGGTGCGCATCGGCCTGATCACCTCGTTGTCCGGGCCGTTTGCGTCGCTGGGCGAGAGCATGCGCGCCGGTCTGCAGCTTCTGATTGCCGAGTCGGGTGGCCAGATGGCCGGTCGGCCGGTCGAGCTGCTGGTCGAGGATGACCACGGCAAGCCCGATGAGGGCGTGCGCAAGGCCCGCAAGCTGATCGAACAGGATCGTGTCGATATCATCTGCGGGGTGATCAGCGCGGCGGTGGCGCTGGCCATCCGGGATATCGTGACCGACGCCGGCGTGCCGGCCTTCATGTCGAATGCCTCGGCCAATGCGCTGGCGCGCGAGGCAGCTAGCCCGCTGATCTTCCGTCCGACCAAGACCAGCTGGATGCTGGGCCATACCGGTGCCCGCTGGGCCTATGACCAGGTTGCGCAAAGCGGTGGCATGACGCTGGCGTCCGACTACGCGGCAGGCCGGGAATACATCGGTGACTTCATCCAGACCTACCAGACGCATGGCGGTCAAATCCAGAAGCAGTTCTGGACACCGCTGGGCACGGCCGACTTCGCGCCGCTGGTCATGAATATCGCCGCCCAGCAACCCGATTTTGTCTATGCCTTCTTTGCCGGTTCGGATGCCGTACGCTTTCTGCAGCAGATGCGTGACTTCCGGCTGCAGGACAAGGTGCGCGTGCTCGGGCCGGGTGCCCTGTTCGACCAGGAAGACGTGCTGCCGGCTGCCGGTGATGCCGGGCTGGGCGGTGTCTCTACCTTCCACCAGACGCCTTCTGCGCCCGCCGCGGCGGGGTTCGTAGAGGCCTATCGCCAGTTGCGTGGCCGCTATCCGGGCGAGGCCAGTACCTCCGGCTATGTGACCGGACAGGTGATCCGGGCCGGCCTTGAGGCCGTGTCGGGCAATCTGTCGGATACGGCCGCCTTCAAGGCTCGCCTGCTGGATGCTCCGGTGGATACTGCCTTCGGATCTTTGCGTTTCGATCCGCGCAACAACCAGGCCATCATGGATATCTATGTGAATGAAGTCCGTCCGGGCGAGGATGGCAAGCCGTTCAACACCGTTGTGCATACCTACGAAGGCGTGCGGGATCCGGGTCCGGGCGCATGATCCGATGGCCTATTACCTGGTCCAGATCCTCAATGCGCTGTCTTTTTCCGTCCTGCTGCTGCTGACAGGGCTGGGGCTGTCCCTGGTCCTCAGCCTGATGAATTTCGTCAACCTGACGCATGGTGCCTTCTACCTGCTGGGGGGCTATGTGGGCATCTACTGGCTGGCGGCCGGCTGGCCCTGGTGGCTGTCGCTGCCTGCCGCCTTCGTGGCGGCTGGCGTGGCGGGCTGGTTGCTGGACCGCTATCCCTTTGGCCGGTTCTATGGCCGGACCCACCTGATGCAGGTGCTGCTGACCTACGGCCTGTCGATCATCTTTGCCGATTTGATGCGCTGGGGCTTCGGGGCCGATACCCTGTCGCCGGCGCTGCCGGACTGGCTGCGCGGCGTCGCCTTCGTGCTGGGCATGCCGTTTCCGCTGTATCGGCTGGTGCTGATCGTCCTGGGCGTGGCGCTGGCAGGCCTGTTGTGGTGGCTGGTCGAGCGCACCCTGTGGGGTACGGTCGTGCGAGCCTGCGTGGCCGATCGCGGCATCGTCGAAACACTGTGCATCGATACCCGCCGGGTTTTTGCCTTTGCGATGGCATTGGCGGCCGGCCTGGGTGGGTTGGGCGGCGCGCTGGGGGTCGGCATGCAGTCAGCCTATCCCGGACTGGATGAGGAGACTCTGCTGCAGGCCCTGATGGTCGTGGTGGTCGGTGGGCTGGGCAATTTTTCCGGGACGGTGCTGAGTGCTCTGGTGCTCGGGTTCGTGACTACGTTCAGCCGCGTCTGGTGGCCCGAATTCGCCAGCTTCGCATCGCTGGGCGTGATGGCGGCCTTGTTGCTGTGGCGTCCGCAGGGGCTGATGACGCGCGAGGTGCGGACGGTATGAGGTCGCTGCTTTTTCCGCAGGGGCGGCCGGCCTGGCTGGGCTGGGGCTTGCTGTGCCTGGGACTGGCTGCACTGCCGTGGTTGCTGGGCAGCTTCGGCCTGCGCTTTGCTGCCGAAGTGTTGCTGGTGGGCGTAGCCGTGCTGGGGCTGGACTTGCTGGTCGGGCTGGGGGGCATGGCTTCGTTGGGGCATGGTGCCGTATTTGGCGCGGCGGGCTATGCGGCAGCCTTGCTGTCGGCTCAGGTGGGTGGCAGCCTGCCCCTGGTGCTGACGGCCGGCGTGGTGGCCGGGGCATTGCTGTCCGGCCTGATGGGCTGGGCGGCCCGACGCACCGGCGGATTGTTTTTCCTGGTGCTGACCTTGATTTTTGGACAGATGGTCTGGGAGGTCGTCTTCCGCTGGCGGGCTGTCACCGGCGGTGCCGACGGGCTGCGCGGCTTTCCGCGTTTGAGCCTGGGCGACTGGACGCTGGATACGCCCCTGTCGCTGTATGTCGTGGCGGCCGTGCTGGCACTGGCGGCGCTGGCGCTGGCACGTTCCTTTGCACGGGCACCCCTGGGGCAGGCACTGGCGGCCTGGCGCGATCAGCCCGAGCGGATGCGGGCGTTGGGGTTCGATGCGCGGCGCATCCAGATTCGGGTATTCCTGCTGGCAGGAGCCTTGGCCGGCGCGGCGGGGGCGCTCTATCCTTTCGTCAATCAGTACATCGGGCCAAATGCCGTGCACTGGAGCATGTCCGCCACCCTGATGGTGATGCTGGTGATCGGCGGGGTTGGGACCCTGCATGGTGGTTTTATCGGCGCCATGATCTATCTGGTGATCCAGACGTATATCAGTTCCTACACCGAGCGCTGGCAACTGATCGTCGGGCTGATTTTCGTGCTGACCGTGATTTTCCTGCCGCATGGGGTGGCACGGCTGGCTCAGAGTGTGCGCAGCAGGAGACAGGCATGACGCCGACTCCCTTGCTGCAGGTCAATGCGGTTGGCAAGTTGTTCGGTGCCCTGCAGGCGCTCGACGACATCAGTTTCGAACTGAAAGCCGGAGAGACGCTGGGATTGATCGGTCCCAATGGTGCCGGCAAGACGACGCTGTTCAATATCCTGAGTGGATTCCTGCTGCCGGACCGGGGGCAGGTGCGTTTCATGGCGCAGGATATCGGCTCCTGGGATCCCATGCGGCGGGCACAGTCCGGCGTCGTGCGAACCTTCCAGAAAAGCCTGATATTCCCCGACATGAGCGTATGCCGCAATCTGGCGCTGGCCCTGCTGGCCTTGCAGGGCGATGGCTATCGCTGGTGGGGCGGGCGGCGTGCCCTGGCCGTCGCAGAGGCGAAGGCGCGCCAGTTGCTGGCTGCCAGCCCGCTGGCTGACGATTGCCAGACGCGGGTCGGTGACATGTCCTATGGCGCGCAACGGATGGTGGATATCCTGATCGCCCTGGCACAGCAGCCTCGCCTGTTGTTGCTGGACGAGCCGACTGCCGGGTTGACGGTCGCCGAGGCTGCCCAGTTGCTTGGGCTGGTGCGGCAATTGCATGCCGATGCAGCCGTGGTGCTGATCGCGCACGACATGGACGTGGTGTTCCGGGAGTGCGACCGGATCGCTGTCCTCAATCTCGGACGCCTGGTGGCCGTGGATACGCCCGAGCGCATCCGCAGTCATGAGGCGGTGCGCCAGGCCTACCTGGGTGCGCTGGCGCGGCAGGAGGTGTGATGGAAACGCAGATGGTGAGCTGGAACCTTCGCTCGGCCGGCTACGGCGGGGCACGGGTGCTCCATGATATTCAGTTGTCGGTCGCTCGTGGTCAGGTACTGGCGTTGCTGGGGCGCAATGGTGCGGGCAAGACAACCCTGTTGCATACGCTGTTCAACCTGGGCCCGCAGTCCGAAGGCCGGATTGTGCTGGCAGGTCAGGATGTTCAGGGCTGGGCGACACATCGGGTTGCCCGCATGGGGGCGGCATTGGTGCCGCAGGGACGAGGGGTGTTTGCTGATTTGACCGTGGCTGAAAGCCTGGGCATGGCGGCATGGTGGTCGGGCCGCAAGCGCCGGGGCGAATGGACGCTGGAGCGTATCCTGTCGCTGTTTCCGCGCCTGCAGGAGCGTCGCGGGTCGATGTGCAGCGCCCTGAGCGGCGGTGAGCGGCAAATGCTCGCCCTGGCCCGTGCCCTGCTGACACAGCCGGCGCTGCTGGTGCTCGACGAGCCGGGCGAGGGGCTGGCACCACTGGCGGTTGAGCAGGTCGTGGCAGCTTCGGTACGCCTGTTGCGGCAGGCGGGTGTCACCATCGTCATGGCCGAGCAGGATATCGCCCTGGCATTGGCCGTGGCGACCCGTGTGGCGGTCATCGATGGTGGCACGCTGGTGTTCGACGGTACGCCGGATACCTTGCGCGCCCGCCAGGATGTCCTGCAGCGGCACCTGGGCGTCTAGGGTCGCGTCGATGGAGACGGCGCAGGGCGCGCTGCTATGATCCGGATGGGTACGAATTGAACAAGAACAGTGCAGGTTTTTTGAACAAGAGGACAAGATGATTCCGGTTTCACAGGTGTGGCCAGAGGGGTTGGCACGGCTTTATCGCCAGAAAGGCTATTGGCGCGGTGAAACGTTCGGCAGCATGCTGCGGGAACGCGCCCAGGCGCATCCTGAACGCATCGCCCTGGTCGAGGGCGAGACCCGCTGGAGCTATGCCGAGCTGGATCGCCGGGCAGACCTGCTGGCGGCGGGGTTCCTGGCTGAGGGGCTGAAGCCCGGTGATCGGGTGATCGTCCACCTGCCCAATGTGCTGGCGTTTTTCCCGGTGGTGTTCGGCCTGTTCCGGGCCGGCATCCTGCCTGTGTATGCGCTGCCCGCTCACCGGATCACCGAGATCGAGCATTTCGCCCGTTCGGCCGAAGCTGTAGGGTATGTCATCGCCGACAGCCAGGATGGTTTCGATTATCGTGATCTTGCGACCGAACTGTGCCAGCGGGTGCCGGCCGTAGCCCACGTGTTCGTGGCGGGCGAGGCGGGCCCCTTCCGGGCGCTGGACGATGTCAGCCGTGCCGGTGAAACCGCCTCGGTACCAGCGACCGGGCCACAGCCCTCCGATGTGGCGTTCATGCAGATCTCGGGTGGCAGTACCGGGCTCTCCAAGCTGATTCCGCGTACGCATGACGACTATATCTACACGCTGCGTGCCAGTGCCGAAATCTGCGGGCTGGACGGCGACAGCGTGTTCCTGGTCGTGTTGCCGATGGCACACAACTATCCCATGAGTTCGCCGGGCGTGCTGGGGGCGTTGTATGCCGGGTCGCGCATCGTGCTGTGTCCTTCACCCAGCCCCGAAGTCGCCTTCCCGCTGATTGAGCGTGAGCGTGCCGACATGGTCAGTCTGGTACCGCCCTTGCTGCTGGTCTGGTTGGATGCGGCCGAACAGACGAAGCATGACCTGTCGAGCCTCAAGGTCATGCAGGTCGGGGGAGCCAAGCTGATTCCGGAAGTGGCCCGGCGCGTACGCCCGCTGCTGGGCGTGCAGTTGCAGCAGGTGTTTGGCATGGCCGAAGGGCTGGTCAACTATACCCGGCTGGATGACGATGACGAAACCATGATCGGCACGCAGGGCCGGCCGATCAGTCCCGATGATGAAATCCGGCTGGTGGACGACCAGGACCGCGATGTGCCTGTGGGTGAGCCGGGCAATCTGCTGACGCGCGGGCCCTATACGATTCGTGGCTATCACAACAATCCAACGGCCAATGCCCGTTCGTTCACCGAGGAAGGCTTTTACCGGACCGGCGATATCGTGCGCCTGACCGAGCGCGGCTATCTGGTGGTACAGGGGCGGGCCGGCGACCATATCAACCGCGGCGGGGAAAAGATTTCTGCCGAGGAGGTCGAGGATCACCTGCTGGCACATCCTGGCGTGTTCGATGCTGCCGTAGTGTCGATGCCTGATGAATACCTGGGCGAGCGCAGTTGTGCCTTCATCATTGCCCGTGGTGAAAAGCCGCGCGCGGTCGATCTCAAGCGCTGGATACGCGAGCGCGGGCTGGCGGCCTTCAAGGTACCCGACCAGATCGTCTTTGTCGACAAGTTCGCAGCCACGGCGGCAGGCAAGATCAGCCGCAAGGAATTGCGCGCGTCGTTGCGTGCCATGCTGGCAGAGCAGGAACAGGAGAAACAGGGTGGCTGAACTGACGCTGGAGAGCATGCGTGCCGATCTGGCCCGTGCCTTGCATGAAGACCCATCGGCGCTGGCCGACGATGACAACCTGATCGACTTCGGGCTCGACTCGGTGCGTGCCATGACGCTGATTACGCGCTGGCGTCAGGCGGGCGCACAACTCGAATTTGCAGAGTGTGCAGCACGTCCGGAACTGGGACACTGGTGGGAACTGGTGCGGAGCCGGCGTCAGTCATGATCGAAAACACTGCAGCACCGCTGACCGAGGCGCAGACCGGGCTCTGGTACGCACAACGCCTGGACCCGTCCAATCCGATCTTCAATACCGGCCAGTATCTCGTGCTGGATGGTGCGCTGGATATCGACCTGTTCAGGCAGGCCGCCGATACGGTGGCCCTGCAGGCCGATGCATTGGCCATGCGCGTACAGGAGACGCCGGATGACGGCCCGGTACAGGTGCCGGAGCCGGCCTTCCGGCCGTTGCTGCAAGTGATCGATCTGAGCGGGGAGGCTGACCCGCTGGCCGTGGCGCAGCAGCGGATGCACGAGGACATGGCGATGCCGCTGGACCCGTCGGCCCGGGCCATGGCCTGCCAGCAACTGTTTGTGCTGGGGGCGCTGCGCCATGTCTGGTACCTGCGTGTGCACCATGTCGCCATCGATGGCTATGGCATGGCGCTGCTCGAAGCCAAGGTCGCCCAATGGTACCGCTGGCTGAGTGCCGGGCAGGGGGCGGCACCGACCGCGCTGCCATCCTGCGCCACCGTCCTGCTGGCCGATGCCGATTATCGTGCCGGCGAGCGCCGTGAGCGTGATCGCGCCTGGTGGCTGGAGGCGTTTGCCGAGCCGGGCCTGGTGGCCAGCCTGGGTGAAGGCCTGCCCGTCAGCGGGCACACCTTTCGCCATGTGTCGGCGGCCTTGCCGCACGCCTGCGAGCGTGCCGTGCATGCCCTGGCCGATCGCATCGATGTGGCCTGGCCCGATGTGCTGACCGGCCTGACGGCAGCCTATCTGTGCCGCCATGCGGCTGCGGCCGAGACCGTGGTCGGCGTACCCTGGATGGGGCGCATGGGCGATGCCAGCGCCGAGATCCCGGCCATGGTCATGAATGTGTTGCCGGTACGCATCCGGCCTGACGAACAGGCACCGTTGTCCGACGTCATGGTGGATGTCATGCGCAGCCTGCGCCAGGCCCGCCGGCATGGCCGTTACCGCAGCGAGCAATTGCGCCGCGATCTTGGCCTGCTGGGGGGGCAGAAACGCCTGTACGGTCCCATGATCAACGTGCTGCCCTTCAGCGATGCCGGCAATTGGCCTGACGGTCTGGCCGCGACGCGGCATGTCCTGGGAACGGGGCCGGTCGATGACCTGACGTTTTCCTTCCATGCCGATGGCAGTGGGGCAGGGCTGGTGCTGGATATCGATGCCCATCCGGATCTCTATGATGATCAGGTGGTGCAGGCACATCTGGCACGGCTGCTTTGCTTTATCGAAGCGGCGGCGCAGGCGGATACCCTGGCTCAGGTGCAGACACTGACGCCGGCGGAGCGAGTGTATTGGACGCACACGGTCAACGATACCGCGCATCCCGTACCCGATACCACGCTCTGGGCCTTGATCGAGACAGCGATGCAGCAATATCCGGAACGGATTGCGCTGACGGACGCACAGCAGACGCTGGACTATGCCGCCCTCGATCTCGAAACCCAGCGCTGGGCGGCTATCCTGAGGCAGCACGGCGTGCGACGAGGCGATATCGTCGCGGTGGCACTGCCTCGTGGCAACGACCTGGCGCTGGCCCTGCTGTCCAGCCTGCGGGCGGGCGCGGCATATCTGCCGCTGGATATCGAACATCCCGCCGGACGTTTGCAAACCATACTGGAGGCGGCACAGCCCAGGGTCGTGCTGACGACAGCCGAGGTTGCCGCCAGGCTGCCGGCCGTGCCGCAGCAACTGTGGGTCGAACGTGATTGCGATGCCAGCCGTCTGGTGCTCCTGGATGACGGGCAGGCCGCTGACAATGCGCCGCAGGCCGACGATGCAGCCTATATTCTGTATACCTCCGGTTCTACCGGAACCCCCAAGGGGGTGGTGATCGAGCATCGTGCCATCGTCAATCGCCTGCTGTGGATGCAGCAGCATTACGGGGTGGGCATGGATGAGCGCATCCTGCAGAAAACCCCGGTCACGTTCGACGTGTCGGTCTGGGAGTTTTTCCTGCCGCTGATGTCCGGTGCGACCCTGGTCATGGCTCCGCCGCAGGCACATCGCGATCCGGCCTGGCTGGCAGCCCTGATGCGCGAGCAGGCGATCACGACGCTGCATTTCGTGCCCTCGATGCTGGCAGCTTTCCTTGACGAGCCCAGTATTGATGGATTGGAACCGCGTCGTATTTTTTGTAGTGGCGAGGCCTTGCCGGCTGCGTTGCGTGACCGTTTCCATCAGGTGCTGCCGGGTGTTGAATTGCATAACCTGTACGGGCCGACAGAGGCAGCGGTGGATGTATCCTGGTGGCCCGCTTCAGCCGATGACCGCTCCGTGCCGGTGCCGATAGGCTTCCCCGTCTGGAATACGGCCCTGTATGTCCTGGACGACGCGATGCGGCCTTGCCCGCCCGGTACGCAGGGGCATCTCTATCTGGCGGGCCGCCAGTTGGCGCGTGGCTACCTGGGACGGCCCGACCTGACGGCAGAGCGTTTCGTGGCCGATCCGTTCCGTGCCGGCGAGCGCATGTATGCGACGGGCGATCTGGCCCGCTGGCGTGCCGACGGTGCCGTCGTGTTCCTGGGGCGTTCCGACCATCAGGTCAAGATCCGGGGCCAGCGTATCGAGCTGGATGAGGTCGAGGCGGTGCTCGCACGTGCCGAAGGGGTTGGCCAATTGGCGGTAATCGCACATGCCGATGCGCGTGGCGAAGCCTGGCTGGTGGCCTACATCGTGCCGCATGATCCGCAGCAGGCACCTGCGACCGAGGCATTGCGCCAGCATCTGGCCGCGTTCGTGCCCGATTACATGATTCCTTCCGTATTCGTGATGTTGCCGGTGCTGCCGGTCACGGCCAATGGCAAGCTGGATCGCAAGGCCTTGCCGGTGCCGATGTTCTCCGGCGTGGCGGGTCGCGAGGCAGAAGGGGCGACCGAAAAAAGACTTGCTGCCTTGTTTGCCGAGGTGCTGGGATTGTCGCAGCCCGTGGGGGCCGAGCAGGACTTCTTCGAAATGGGCGGCCATTCCCTGCTCGCAGCCCGGCTGGTGCAGAAAGTACGCCAGGCCTGGCCACATGCCGTCGGCCTGGGACTGGTCTTCGAACATCCCACCGTGGCCCGCATGGCTGCCTGGCTCGAAGCTCTGGATAGGGCTGCCGAGACAGAAGGGGCTGCCGCGAAGTCGAACATGCCCAAGGCGGGTGGGGAAGGTTTCGGCCCCTGGCTGGTGCTGGCCCAGGGGGCGGCACATCCCGATGCTGCACCACTCTACTGCCTGCATCCGGCTGGCGGACTGAGCTGGTGCTATGGCGCACTGGGCCGGGCGCTCGACAGCCAGCGGCCAGTGCATGGCCTGCAGGCGCTGGCCCTGGACCCTACCCAACCATCGCCGTCCAGCATGGCGGCGCTGGCCGCCTCCTATGTGGATCGTATCCGAGCCAGCCATCGGGGTGGGCCCTGGCACCTGCTGGGCTGGTCGGTCGGTGGCATCATTGCCCAGGCCATGGCCGCCGAACTGCAGGATCGAGGCTTGCCGGTGGGGGTGGTGGCCATGCTCGACGCCTATCCGGCAGATTGCTGGCGCGCCCAGGTGGAGCCTCAGGAAAACATGGCGCTCAAGGCGCTGATGCATATTGCCGGATTCGACCTGTCGGCCCTTCATGGGGCACCGCTCGAACGTGATACGGTGATCCGCTTCCTGCGTGCCAGCGACCATCCCCTTGGCGAGCTCGACGATGCGCAGATCGCCGGTGTATTGCGGGTCGTGGACGACAACAACCGGATGGTGCGCGAACACCATCACCGACACTATGATGGCGAGATCCTGTATTTCAGGGCCGCGCTGGATCATCAGGGGCTCGACCTCCATCCTGAGCAGTGGCAGCCCTATGCCGGCCGTCTCGATATCCATGATGTGGCGGCATTGCATGCACACATGACCGGGACAACAGCGCTGCAGACAATATTGCCGGCACTTAAAGGCAAGCTTATCGGTTATGATTCTCAGTCAGGTTAGTTTTCTTTCTTGAAAGGGAGTTCCATGAGTCATCGCCTTCGCGGCCTCGATCGCCGCCTTGTTCTGCGTCCAGCGCAATTTGCCGCTGCCATTGTGCTGGCCTTTGGTGCCGCCTCCGCTTCGGCCGCCGGCCTGTTCGGCCAGACCGATCCCGATTTCCAGGGGCAGGTCCAGGTGCGTGAATCGCCAGTGCTGCCGGGCCAGCAGGTCACGGTCGTGGGGCAATCCTTCAAGCCGGGCCAGCAGGTCACGCTGCGTTATGGCAATACGGTTCTCAATGCCAGTCCCATTGTGGCCGATGGCGAGGGTGGCTTCCAACTGTCCGTGGCATTGCCTGCCGACGCACAGCCTGGCGTGCATCCGGTGGTGATCACTGCCGAAAATCCGGTGGCAGCCACTGTGGCACCGTTCAAGATTTCCCCTGACGTGCCGCTGGCCAATCAGGACAGATTCCGCGTCAGCGCGCAACAACTGTCGCCTGGCCTGTACCAGTCCGCCTACAGCCCGAAGCATGACCAGTTGTATGTCACCACGGCGATCGGCCGTCCGCCCGTGCGCGAATCCAGACTGCTCAAGGTCGATCCCGCTACGCTGAAAATCGAGGCCAGCGTGGCACCTGCTGTCGTGGCGGGCCGAGACGATGGTCATGTGTATGCGGTCTATGGCGTCGATGTCGACGATACGCGCGACACGGTCTGGGTGACCAATACGCGTGACAATACCGTCGCTGTCTATCGCCAGGATGACCTGTCCCTGGTACGTCAGCTGGAACCCGGCCTGGCCGGGCATGCCCGCGATGTGGCCGTTGATGAGCGCCGTGCCAAGGCCTATGTGTCCACGCCGGGCCAGGCCCAGGTGTCGGTTTTCGATGCCGTGTCCTTCGAGCCGCGCCCCGTGATCGAAATCGAATCCGGCCTGCGTCGCCAGCCCTTCAATCCCATGAGCCTGGTGCTCGATGAAGAGGGCGGCAAGCTTTTCGTGGTCAGTGCGACCGGCCAGGTCGCCGTGATCGACACCGTGACCGACGCCGTCGAGAAAGTGCTGGCCGTGCCGGGTGCGCGCAGCGCTTCGGGCGTGGCCTATGATGGCAAGACCGGTCGCCTGTTCGTGGCGTCGCAGGGGGCGGACAACCTGGTCATCCTCGATGCAGCCAACGGCGAGGTGCTCAAGACCGTGGCGACGGGGGCCGGTGCGCTCAATGTCGTGTTCGATCCCGTATCGCGTCTGGCCTATGTCAGCAACCGTGGTGCCAACACCGTGACCGTGGTGGATCCCGACGGCACGATCGTGGCTGTGCTCGAAGGTGGCAGTCTGCCCAACCACGCCAGCGTCGATGGCAAGGGCAATGTCTACGTGGTCAACAAGGCCCGTGGACAGGATGACCCGGAAGGCAACAAGATCCGTCGCCTGCACTATCGCCGCTGATCTGGCCACTGCCGATCAATAAAAAAGCCTGTCGGGGTTTGCCCCGACAGGCTTTTTTCATGCTGCCAGACTCACGGTCTGGCAGGTCATGTGCGTGATCAGTCGACCAGCTTCAGCGTACCCTTCATCAGGGCCTGGTGGCCGGGGAAGGAGCAGAAGAAGGTGTAGGCATCGGTGCCGTTCAGGGCCGAGATGGGGAAGGTGATGCTGTCGGTCTCGCCGCCGCCGATCAGCTTGGTGTGGGCGATGATGCGGCTGTCGTCAGCCTTCAGGTAGTCGCTGCCCAGGCCAGCCTTGAGGCCGTCGGACGACACGCCTTGCAGGTCGGGGGTCTTGACCAGCACCCAGTTGTGACCCATCACGTTCTTGGGCATCTTGCCGACGTGGTGCAGATTGACAGTGAACTCGGTGCACTGCTTGCTGACTTCGATGCTCTTGGTGTCGAACTGCATGGCATCATTGCTGTTGATGTCGATCGAGCAAGTGGCAGCGCTGGCGACGCCGGAAACCAGGCTCAGTGCAACGGCGATAAGGGATTTGCGAAACATAGTACATACTCCTGAATGGATTGATCTAACCCCAGTGGCAAAGGTTAACGTACAGGTGAAAAAGTAGACTTGATAGAAGTCAAACTCAAAACCGCCTGACGTTTGTTTGTGCCCATGAGTTATATAGCACATAGCCCCTCAGGGGTACATGATAAGCGTTTGTGTTATCCCCGCTGGACAACACATTACTGCCGACGATAGGCCAGCGCGATATGTGCGAAGGCAGTCTGAAGCTCCCTGGTGCCCGACTGGAAGACCAGCGGGCGGCCACCCCGCCGGAAAACGATCAGGCGCTTGGAGAACAGCATGGGTACGAATTTTGCGTACTGGATGTCCTGCCAGGTGACGCTGCGGTGCGTGATCCAGGATTGATGCAGGCCCTGGCTGTCGATCCGGACCGTCGATGTCTGCATGGCGCGCACGATCACGGCCAGGCCGATGAAGCAAAAGCCGACGATGCCGGCCATCGTGCCACTGATCTGTTCGAAAGGCAGGCTGGCCGCAGTGCGGCCGATCTGCAGTGCGGTCAGCAGCAGGACGATCCAGGCAATGGCCTTGGCTGTGCCTGGCCAGGCCGGGCCACGCAGAGGGCCCTGGGCCAGCAGGGAGGCAATGGTGGGAGGCAGGTCCTGGGGGGAGATGCCGGGCGCAGGAGAGCTTGCTGTGTGGGTCATGTGATCCGGGCGAGGGTGGGCAATGTCCTATCGGTGCATTATGCCTGATTGGCGTCGTACTGCTGCAGGTTCAATCGGGCTGTGTGGCCTGGTAGCGCCCGTCGGGCAGGCAGGCGATGAATCCGGCCAGTTCGAGTGCCAGCAGGGCGGTCTGCAGTGTGGCGGCAGGCAGGCTGGTTCTCGCCTGGAGTGCATCGATATGCAAAGTTTCGCAGCCCAGGGCTGACAGCAATGCTGTGCTTTCCGTGCCGCCAGGCGGGCGGCGTCGGGTAGCCGCAGTGACAGGGAAGGGAGACGGCCGAGGTGGGACAAGCACCACCTCGATGTCTGCCATGCTTTCCGTCAGGATGGCCCCTTCGCGGATCAACTGGTGGCAGCCACGGGAAAGGGGGGAATGGATGGAACCGGGCAGGGCAAAGACGTCGCGGCCCATTTCTCCTGCCTGGCGCGCAGTGATCAGCGAACCGCTGCCGTGGCTGGCCTCGGCCACCAGTATGCCGCGTGAGAGGCCGGCAATCAGGCGGTTGCGCTGTGGAAAGTGAAAGGGGCGGGCCTGTTGCCAGGGGGGATATTCGGATAGCAGCAGGCCGTGCTGTCCCAGAATGCGTTCGGTCAGTGCGCGGTGACGGGGTGGGTAAATGTGGTCGAGCCCGTTGCCCAGCAGTGCAATCGTGCGGCCCCCTGTGGCTTCGAGTGCACCGGCGTGGGCGGCACCATCGATGCCGCTGGCCAGGCCGCTGACGATGCACCAGCCGCAGGCGGCCAGATGGTGGGAAAACCGGCGCGCACCATCCAGGCCGTAGCGGGTGGCACTGCGTGCGCCGACGATGGCAAAACCCGGCAAGGCCAGGCAGTCGATGTCGCCCATGGCGTAGAGCACAATGGGCGGGTCGGCAATGTGCCGCAGCAATTCCGGATAGCGCGGGTCGTCCTGCGTCAGAATCAGTCTGCCTGGTGTTTGCCGCCAGTGCTCGATGCGGTCGATCATTGCGGCAATCTGTGGCTGCATGGGGGTCTCCAGTCGTGCCGTCAACGCACGTGGCAGGGCAACTGGCCAGCCGGCAGGCGGACGGCTGAAAAAATTGGCTGGCGTATCCAGGGCATCGCGCAGGCTGCGTGCCGCGATGGGGCCGATGCCAGGCTCCAGGGACAGGCGCAGCCAGGCATGCAGGACAGTGTCGACAGGCGGTGGGGGAGGAGGTGTCATGCCATACAGTATGGGGATGGCGGGTGTCCGTGCCCATGCGAGTGCGACCAATTTGCGCAACCTTTTCAAAAGGAGGTCTGTAACGAAATGGTGCTGCCTTTGCTTGATGGGATACCAAAAATCACGCTATACTTGATGAGATTTGAAACTTGCGAATCGTGTCTGCGGACAGAATCGGCAGGAAGCAGAAAACCGGGAGCGGTGCATGGAGCAGCAGGCGCGGGAGTTCACCGAAGCGGAACGCGCAGCGCTGACCAGCCGGGCGTGCAGGGGATTGATGTGGGCGGTGCTGGCGCAGGCTGTAATGGCAGGCGTGGCAGTGTTGCTGTCGGCCGTTTTTGCCGGCAAGTGGGCGGCATTGTCAGCTCTGGCAGGTGCCCTGGCCTATCTGATACCCAACGCGTTGTATGCGGCACGACTGATGTTTCACGTCGCGCAGAGGCGTACCGGTTCGGGTGTGCTTCTCGTGGGTGAGATGCTCAAGCTGGTCGCGGTTGGCCTGCTTCTGTGGATCCTGGCGCGTGTCGCGGGAGAATGGCTGGTCTGGCCGGCGTTGCTGCTGGGACTGCTGCTCACGCTCAAGGGCTATCTGCTGCTTGTGCCGTTTCGCAAGAAGATGGGATTGGATTTGTCATAAACGGGGCCCCAGGGCCTGTCTGCAAACCGGGTAGGAAGAAATATGGCTGCTGCCAGCGACGTATCGCCTCAATCTGCTTATATTCAGCACCATCTGGTGCATTTCAATACCATCGGCGAGAAGCAGACTGCGGTTGCCGATTGGTCCATCATCAACTATGACTCCATCGCCTGGTCCCTGATGATGGGATTGGTCGTCGTGTTCGTGCTGTGGCTGGCTGCGCGCCGTGCGACGGCAGGTGTCCCGGGACGCTTTCAGTCTGCCGTCGAAATGGTCGTGGCGCTGGTTGACGATCAGGCCAAGTCCATCGTTCCCAACGCCAAGAGCCGTCTGTTTATCTCCCCGCTGGCCTTGACCGTGTTCCTGTGGGTCATTCTCATGAATGCACTCGACCTGCTGCCGGTCGACCTGCTGCCCACTATCTGGAAGCTTACCGGCCTGGGTGCCGAACATGGCGATCCACTGTACTACCACCGCGTCCTGCCGACCGCCGATCTGAACATCCCGCTGGGCATGTCGCTGGGCGTGCTGCTGCTGATGCTCTACTACGGCATCAAGATCAAGAGCCCGGGCGGTTTCATCAAGGAACTGTTCACCGCGCCCTTCCATGGTCACGGCTTCGGTGCCATTATTCTGGCTCCCGCCAACCTGTTGATGAATCTGATCGAATACGCAGCCAAGACGGTTTCGCTGGCCATGCGACTGTTCGGCAACATGTTCGCCGGCGAACTGGTCTTCATGCTGATCGCCCTGCTGGGTGGTGCATGGGTCGGACTCGACGGCATGAGCATCGGTCTGGGTATCGGCCACGTGCTGGCTGGTTCCGTCTGGGCCATTTTCCATATTCTGATTGTGTTGTTGCAGGCCTTTATCTTCATGATGCTGACCCTGGTCTATCTGGGTCAGGCGCATGAAGGTCACTGACCTGTCTGCTGCTGCGGATCGGAATATCCTGAAGTTCCCCCTATAACCTGTTTTTCTGATTTCAGATTTTTAACCAAGGAGTTGTCATGACCAACGTCGCTTTCGTTGCGCTCGCTTGCGGTTTGATTATCGGTCTGGGCGCGATCGGCGCTTGCATCGGTATTGCTATCATGGGTGGTAAGTACCTGGAAGCTTCGGCTCGTCAGCCTGAGCTGATCAACACCCTGCAGACCAAAATGTTCCTGCTGGCCGGTCTGATCGACGCTGCGTTCCTGATCGGTGTCGGTATCGCTCTGCTGTTCGCTTTCGCAAACCCGTTCGTCGGCTGATTGCGCAGGCTGCTCCCGCAGCAGCGGGGGGTTCTTCACGCGCGGGCGGGGCATGTCGATGACATGCCTGGCCTGGCAGAATCTGTGGCGGCGGGCCTGGCCCAATGCCGATTGATGTAATAGGGAACGACCGTGAATCTCAACGCGACGATCTTTTTCCAGATGCTCGTGTTCTTCGTTCTGGCGTGGTTTACGATGAAATTCGTATGGCCGCCCCTGACGAAGGCCATTGAGGAGCGCCGCCAGAAAATTGCCGACGGCCTCGCTGCGGCAGAAAAAGGCAAGGCGGATCTGGCTCAGGCGCAGGCTCGTGTCAGCCTGATCGAAGCTGCTGCCAAGACTGAAAACCAGGGCCGTCTGGCCGATGCGGACAAGCAGGCTGCTCGCATCATTGAGCAGGCTCGCAAGGAAGGCGAAGCCGAGCGTGCCCGTATCGTGGCACAGGCTCGCCAGGAAGCCGAGCAGGAGGCACAGCGTGTACGCGAATCGCTGCGCAACGATGTGGCTGTGCTTGCAGTGAGCGGCGCAGAACAAATCCTCCGGCGCGAGGTCGATGCCCGCGCACACGCCGAGCTGCTCGACCAGCTCAAGGCCCAGCTTTAATTCGGAACCGCCATGGCTGAACTTTCGACCGTTGCCAGACCCTATGCCGAAGCGCTGTTCGCTGCCGTCCGCGATGATGCGGAAGGCCTCGGGCGCTGGGCAGAACGGGTGGATGAACTGGCCCAGGTAGCAGCGCTGCCCGATGTGCAGGCCGCGCTCAACGATCCTCGCCTGTCCGCAAATCAGCGTTTCGAGCTGTTTGCCGGGCTGGTCAAATCGGACCTGCCGCCTGCCGCCCGTAATTTCATTGAGCTGCTGACCGAAAACGGTCGCCTGTTGCTGCTGCCCGAGATTTCGTCGCAGTTCAACGCGCTCAAGCTGCGCCACGAAGGCAGCGCCCAGGCGGAAATCGTCAGTGCCTACGAACTCGACGCAGCACAGGTCGATGCACTCGTGGCCGGGCTTGAAAAAAAATTCGGTCTCAAAATCGAGGCACATGTCACGGTCGATCCTTCGCTGATCGGCGGCGTACGTGTCACGGTGGGTGACCAGGTGCTAGATACTTCCGTACAAGCCCAGCTGGCTGGCCTGCGCGACGCGCTGGCCGCCTGATGGCGACGAGATAACAGGATTCCAGGAGTCTGAACATGCAACTCAATCCGTCAGAGATCAGCGAACTGCTCAAGAGCCGTATCCAGAATCTGGCCGTTTCGACCGATGTGCGCACCCAAGGCACCGTCGTGTCCGTGACTGATGGCATTACCCGTATCCACGGTCTGTCCGACGTGATGCAGGGCGAAATGCTCGAATTCCCCAACAATACCTTCGGTCTGGCACTGAACCTCGAGCGCGACTCCGTCGGTGCCGTGATTCTGGGCGACTACAGCCACATCTCCGAAGGCGATCAGGTCAAGACCACCGGCCGCATTCTTGAAGTGCCGGTCGGCCCCGAACTCAAGGGTCGCGTGGTTGATGCACTGGGCAAGCCGATCGATGGCAAGGGCCCGATCAATGCCAAGCAGACCGACATCATCGAGAAGGTCGCTCCGGGCGTGATCGCTCGCCAGTCCGTGTCGCAGCCGCTGCAGACCGGCCTGAAGGCAATTGACTCCATGGTGCCCATCGGTCGTGGCCAGCGCGAGCTGATCATCGGTGACCGCCAGACCGGCAAGACCGCTGTTGCGGTCGACACCATCATCAGCCAGAAGGGCAAGGGCGTCACCTGCATCTACGTCGCCATCGGCCAGAAGGCTTCGACGATCAACAACGTGGTCCGCAAGCTCGAAGAGCATGGCGCACTGGAATACACCGTCGTCGTGGCTGCCACGGCGTCCGACTCGGCTGCCATGCAGTACCTGTCGGCCTACTCCGGCTGCACCATGGGCGAATACTTCCGCGACCGCGGCGAAGACGCCCTGATCATCTATGACGATCTGACCAAGCAAGCCTGGGCCTATCGCCAGATCTCGCTGCTGCTGCGCCGCCCGCCCGGCCGCGAAGCCTACCCTGGCGACGTGTTCTACCTGCACTCGCGCCTGCTCGAGCGTGCCGCTCGTGTCAACGAAGAGTATGTCGAGAAGTTCACCAACGGCGAAATCAAGGGCAAGACGGGCTCGCTGACGGCGCTGCCGATCATCGAAACCCAGGCCGGTGACGTGTCCGCATTCGTGCCGACCAACGTGATTTCGATTACCGATGGCCAGATCTTCCTCGAGAGCGATCTGTTCAACGCAGGTGTGCGTCCCGCCATCAACGCCGGTATCTCGGTGTCCCGCGTCGGTGGCGCTGCCCAGACCAAGGTCGTCAAGAAGCTGTCCGGCGGTATCCGTACCGACCTGGCTCAGTATCGTGAACTGGCTGCGTTCGCGCAGTTCGCTTCCGATCTCGATGATTCCACCCGCCGTCAGCTGGAGCGCGGCAAGCGCGTGGTCGAGCTGCTCAAGCAGCCCCAGTACCAGCCGCTGCAGGTTTGGGAACTGGCCGTGTCGCTGTTTGCGGTCAACAACGGCTACCTGGATGATGTCGCGGTCGAGCGCATCCTGCCGTTCGAGAAGGGCCTGAAGGATTATCTGCAATCCAAGTACGCTGATCTGATCCAGCGCATCGAAGACAAGAAAGAGCTGGTCAAGGACGACGAAGCCGCTCTGGTCGATGCGATCAAGGATTTCATCAAGAACGGGACCTATTGAGGCTCATGGACCTAGGGTGTCGCCTTCGGGCGATGCCTTGACAGGATAAAGTGCAATGGCCGGAATCAAGGAAATCCGAACCAAGATCAAGAGTGTGCAAAACACACGCAAGATCACCAAGGCGATGGAGATGGTGGCTGCATCCAAAATGCGCAAGGCGCAAGACCGGATGCGAGCAGGCCGCCCCTATGCCATCAAAGTGCGGGAAATTGCTTCGCACCTGATGAGCGCCAATCCCGAGTACTCGCACCCCTATCTCGTCGCCGCGCCTCAGGAGCGTGCGGTCGGCGTGGTGGTGGTATCGACCGACAAGGGCCTGTGCGGCGGTCTCAACACCAACATCATGCGTGTGGTGCTCCAGCGGCTCAAGGAGTTTCAGGCCGCAGGCGTAAGCACGCAGTTCACCCCGCTTGGCAACAAGGGTCTGGGTGTACTGACGCGGATCGGTGCCAACATCGTGTCGCAGGAAACCCAGTTGGGCGATCGTCCCAACATGGAACGCCTGATCGGTGCGATCAAGGTGCAGCTCGATGACTACATGGCCGGCAAGATCGATGCCGTCTACGTGGCCACCAACCGTTTCGTCAACACCATGCGCCAGGAGCCGGTTTTCCTGCGTCTGCTGCCGCTGCCCGATGGCAGTCTCAAGAGCCCGTTCGAAGAGGAGCAGCAGTCTGCGCTCGAGAGCAAGTATGGCTGGGACTACATCTATGAGCCGGATGCCAAGTCGGTCATCGATGACCTGCTGCACCGCTACGTGGAAGGCCTGATCTACCAGGCAGTTGCCGAAAACATGGCGTCCGAGCAATCGGCGCGCATGGTGGCCATGAAGGCTGCATCCGACAACGCCAAGAAAGTCATCGGCGATCTGCAACTGGTCTACAACAAGACCCGTCAGGCGGCGATTACCAAAGAAATTTCCGAAATCGTGGGGGGCGCTGCCGCGGTCTGATCATCAGGCCATCGACAGCATCCCATACAACAGTCATCAAGCAAGGAATCGACATGAGCAACGGAACCATCGTTCAGTGCATCGGCGCCGTGGTGGATATTCAGTTCCCCCGCGATCACATGCCCAAAATCTATGACGCTCTCACGCTGGCCGACGACAGTTCGGCTTTCGCTGAGAAGGGTCTGACCTTCGAAGTACAGCAGCAGCTGGGCGACGGCGTGGTGCGTACCATCGCCATGGGTTCGTCCGACGGCCTGCGCCGCGGCATGGCCGTGTCCAACACGGGTGCTCCGATCTCGGTGCCGGTCGGCCAGGCTACGCTGGGCCGCATCATGGACGTGCTGGGTCGTCCCATCGACGAAGTCGGCCCCATCGCGACCGAAGAGCGCCGTGCCATTCACCAGGCCCCCCCGGCATTCGACGAACTGTCGCCGTCGGTCGAGCTGCTCGAAACCGGCATCAAGGTGATCGACCTGGTGTGCCCGTTTGCCAAGGGCGGCAAGGTCGGCCTGTTCGGTGGTGCCGGCGTGGGCAAGACCGTGAACATGCTGGAGCTGATCAACAACATCGCCAAGCAGCACAGTGGTCTGTCGGTGTTCGCCGGCGTGGGTGAGCGTACCCGCGAAGGTAACGACTTCTACCACGAAATGGCCGACGCAGGCGTGATCCAGAAGGACAACCTGCCCGAGTCCAAGGTGGCGATGGTGTTCGGCCAGATGAACGAGCCCCCGGGCAACCGTCTGCGCGTGGCACTGTCGGGCCTGACGATGGCCGAGAAGTTCCGTGACGAAGGCCGTGACATCCTGTTCTTCGTTGACAACATCTACCGCTACACGCTGGCCGGTACCGAAGTGTCGGCACTGCTGGGTCGTATGCCTTCGGCTGTGGGCTACCAGCCTACGCTGGCCGAAGAAATGGGCAAGCTGCAGGAGCGGATCACCTCGACCAAGACCGGTTCGATCACCTCGATCCAGGCCGTGTACGTGCCTGCCGATGACTTGACCGACCCGTCGCCTGCCACGACCTTCCTTCACCTGGACTCGACCGTCGTGCTGTCGCGTGACATCGCTGCCCTGGGTATCTACCCGGCTGTCGATCCGCTCGACTCCACCAGCCGTCAGCTCGACCCGCAAGTCGTGGGTGAAGAGCACTACGGCGTGGCCCGTGGCGTGCAGCAAACGCTGCAGCGCTACAAGGAACTGCGTGACATCATCGCGATTCTGGGTATGGACGAACTGTCGCCCGACGACAAGCAGGCCGTGGCCCGTGCCCGCAAGATCCAACGCTTCCTGTCGCAACCGTTCCACGTTGCAGAAGTCTTTACCGGTGCACCTGGCAAGTACGTGCCGCTGGCCGAAACCATCCGTGGTTTCAAGATGATCGTCGAAGGCGAGTGCGATGCACTGCCCGAGCAGGCTTTCTATATGGTCGGCAGCATCGACGAGGCCTTCGAAAAAGCCAAGACCCTGCAGTAATCCGGCATACCGGTCAAAGAGGATTGCATTATGGCAACCATGCATGTTGATATCGTCAGCGCGGAAGAAAGCCTGTTTTCCGGCGAGGCCAAGTTTGTGGCCCTGCCGGGTGAAGCAGGCGAGCTGGGCATCCTGCCCGGCCACACGCCGCTGATCTCCCGGATCAAGGCCGGCGGCACCGTCAAGCTGGTGCGCCCGGACGGCAGCGAGGAGCATATCTTCGTGGCAGGCGGCATCCTCGAGGTGCAGCCCAACGCTGTCACGGTGCTGGCTGACACGGCGATCCGTGCTGCCGATCTGGACGAAGCCAAGGCCGAAGCGGCACGCAAGCGTGCCGAAGAAGCCCTGGCCAAGGCCACCGACAAGGCGGATATCGCTGTGGTCGAAGCTGAACTGGCCATGCTGGCCGCCCAGGCTTCCGCTGCGCGCCGCCTGCGCGAAAGTCGTTCCAGTCGTCACTGATCTGCGCAGCCGCTGCGTAAAAAAACCGCCTCTTGAGGCGGTTTTTTCTTTCCTGCTCGTTCCCGGCGAGTGCCAGGATGGTCTGCACGCCGGGTCAGTGGTATTCCTGATTTCCGTGCTTGCCTTGCACCAGCTTGCCGGCTGACAGCGACATCATCAGCAAGGCGATCTGCTCATGCATGATCAGTGTGTGCTCGTTGGCCGTATCCACCATGTATTTGCGCAGTTCTTCGCGAACCTTGGGTACGCCGGTCACATCAATGATGATATCAACCTCGTTGCCCTTGCTGACCAGCGTCATGAAATCCTGAGTGGTGGTTACGCCATGCTGCCTTGCCAGGGCGATGCCGGGTTGTTCCGGATCCAGATCCGCAACGCCCAGGACTTTGACGAAAGAGGCACCGAGGAGCTGGGTGAGCAGTGGCGTGCCGGTTTCCCCGGCACCGATCACGACAATGCGAAATTCATTCATACGATTTTCCTGATTGATGCAGTTGCACTGAAATGAAAGCCCATCCGGCCAGATACACGTAATGGGTCATATATCGAAACACTTTACCATTGTGCTGGAAGCCCGGAAAGCAGGATTGTTGCATGGGTGTGTCTGACTGGCTCAGTCCTGTTTACATGATTTTTAGCAAAGAAAATGCTTTCACCTTTTGGTAGAGGTGATAATAAATTTCATTTTTTTGAAAATTCAGTGTCAGGATTTTCAATATCGATTTTCCATTTTTCCCCTCTGATATGGGCGATGAGTTCTTCCGTGTCTGTCGGTTCTCCAGGAAATATTAAAAATGAATCATGGCTGCAGTGCCCGATAATGCTTGACTCTATGTTTCCCAAGTAATCAAAGGCAATTTCGGGGATTTTCTTGTGGTCTGAGCTGGACAGGTTTTTTCTTGCATAATAAAAAATGAATTCATATGTTTTTTTCCTGTTCCATCCGGACAGGATCAGGTTTTCAATGAAGGCATCCATGAGCGCCTGTGCTTCGTGAATGTCCATGGCTGTCCATGAATGGAGCACTTGTTTAAATTGAATGAATGCTGCTGTTTCATCAGGAATTCGGTTTTTCATTTGCAGGGTTCTGTTAGATTTGCGGATTGTTCACTCCGATGCATGCGACTACGCTTCTATCTTCTTGGCAAAATAGGAGTCCCGGAGATGACATACACCTTGGATTGTGCGGTCCTGTCACTGCCGGCGCAGGCCTTGTCCACGCAGCGATGGCTGGCACATATGCAGCCGGCACTGGTTCGGACCCGACTGCACCGACTGGACTGGAGCTGCATGGATGATGCTGCAGGGATGCTGCCTGCCCTGGCCATGGTGCTGCGCCGATATGATATCTGCGTGTTGCCCATCGAGCGCAATTCGCTGGCCTGGTTCCGTACGGCCCTGGCCGGTGCTGCGCAGGGCCAGGGCATACGCTTCGAGACACCGCTGCTGGGACTGATGCATCAGGTATGTGCCGTCGCGGTACGCGATCTGGTGCATCTTGGTCTGGATGACTATCTTTATCGTCAGGACGATGCCGATGTCGTCAGGGCACGCATGCTGACCCTGATGGCACGTCATGGCCGGCAGCGCCTGAAAGGCCCGGATATTGTCCTCGATGGCCTTGCGGATGCAATGTTGCCTGCAGGCAGGACGGCTCACTGCCCGACGGGCATCATGGAGTTGCCCGGGCGCTACGCGGTGAGTGATGCCCGGCCCTGGCAGAGACAGGCCTCGCCCGGACCGGCAGGCCGCGCAAGCGGGGATGAGTCCTTCAAGCAGGCCAAGCGCCGTGTCACGGATCGCTTCGAACAGGCCTATCTGCATGACCTGCTGCATCGGGCGCGTGGCAATATCACGCATGCCTCGCGGATCGCCCGCAAGCATCGTCGTTCCCTGTGGGCGCTGATGAGCAAACACCAGATCAGGGCTGAACCCTATCGTGTTGACATAACCCCATGAATAAAAAGGGCATAGCGGTTAAAATCAGCCCGACTCAATGATAGGAAGCCACATGCCCGCCACGCCCCTCAAGAATGACGTCTTTCTGCGCGCCCTGATGCGCCAGCCTGTTCCCTATACGCCGGTCTGGCTGATGCGCCAGGCAGGTCGCTATCTGGCTGAGTATCGTGAAACCAGGGCCCAGGCTGGCTCGTTCATGCAACTGGCGCAGAACCCGGATTTTGCGACCGAGGTCACGCTGCAGCCGTTGCGGCGCTTTCCGCTGGATGCAGCGATCCTGTTCTCGGATATCCTGACGGTGCCTCATGCCATGGGACTGGGGCTGGACTTCGTGGCCGGCGAAGGCCCTCAGTTCGCACGACCGGTGCGTGACGAAGATGCCGTCCGACGCCTGGCTGTGCCGGACATGTCGGAACTGCAGTATGTGTTCGATGCCGTTAGCCAGATTCGCCGCGAACTGGATGGGCAGGTACCGTTGATCGGGTTTGCCGGCAGTCCCTGGACCGTGGCCTGCTATATGGTGGAAGGGGGCAGTACGCGTGAGTATCGCCTGATCAAGACCATGATGGCTACGCGGCCGGACTTGCTGACCCGCATCCTGGATATCGTGGCGCAGACGACTGCCCAATATCTGAATGCCCAGATCGAGGCGGGAGCACAGGCGGTCATGATTTTTGACAGTTGGGGCGGCGTGCTGGCCGATGGCTGGTTCCAGAAATTTTCGCTGGCCTACAGCCGACAGGTCATCCAGGCGCTCAAGCGTGAGCGCGATGGCCAGAAAATCCCTGTCATCCTGTTTACCAAGGGGGGCGGGCTGTGGCTCGAAGATATCGCCGATAGTGGCTGTGATGCCATGGGGGTGGATTGGACCGTCAATCTGGCTTCGGCACGTCGGCGTGTCGGAGATCGCGTGGCGCTGCAGGGCAACATGGACCCGATGATGCTGTTTGGTACCGAGGAAAGCGTTCGGGCAGAGGCCCGCCGCATTCTTGATGACTTCGGTACGGTCGATGCCGGTGCCGGTCATGTCTTCAATCTGGGCCATGGCATTTCGCAGTTCACCGAGCCGGATGTGGTGGCTGCCCTGGTCGACGAGGTCCACAGTCATAGCCGCAAGTTGCACGGCAACTGATGCGTGTGGTTCCGGGCTGATGCCTTGCGGGGCACTCATCCTGGGTCGATATGCTTCAGGCAGGAAGGTTTTCTCCCCCCTTCCTGCCTGGTGCCTTTGGTATGGGCACTGATGACTTGTTCACATCGGAAAAAAGATGAACCTATCCGGTGACGTGATGGCCAAAAATTGGATCTTATTTTTATCTATTTGATATATAAGTATATTTATTTATTCAATCGTAG
>NZ_JBEFDG010000052.1:0-22058 GCF_040137905.1 Corticimicrobacter sp. | reverse complement strand
GACGCCTCCGGCCCCGTGACCGCGCTGCACCCCGTATCGGAAACCGGACACCCGGACGACGCCCGCATCTGGCTCAGCGTCAACGGCGAAATCCGCCAACAGGGATCGCTGGCCGACCAGATCTGGTCGGTGGCCGAAGTCATCAGTGACCTGTCCACCTCGGTCGCCCTGCAACCTGGCGACCTGATCTTTACCGGCACGCCGGCAGGCGTCTCGGCGCTCAAACCGGGCGATGTCGTCGAAGGCGGAATCGACGGACTGGACAGCTTCCGCTTTACGATCGGTGCCGCTGCCCGCTGATGGGCAGAGACCCCGGCAATCTCCATGTCGGCCAGACACAAAGATTGCCGGGCATGGCATACCTGCACACTCTCAGGCATGCCCACCACACCGGGATACCGGTGCCGGGTATCAGAACTCGGCTTGCATCTTCAGCCAGAAGGTCCGGCCGGGCTCATTGATACGGATATTGGCAGGCCAGATGCCCTCTGCGCCAGTACCGGTACGCGACAGATGCTCGCTGTAGGTTTTGTTCAACAGATTATCAACACCCGCAGTCAACAGTACATTCGGATGCGCACGCCAGCCGGCATTGAGAGAAAACACGCCAAAGCCTGCTGAGGGGCCCCTGTCCCCACCCACGATATTGCCCTGATAGAGATCATATCTGTGCTGGCTGGCCGCCAGGCGCCACAGCGCACCCACTGAATAATTGCCCTGTTCATAGTTCAGGCCAAGACGCAATTCCAGCGGAGGTTGCTGTGCCAGCGGGCGATCATCAGTACGATTCTGGCCAAAGACATAGGCCAGCGTAGCCGTTCCCAGCCAGTTGGGGTTGAAGCGATAGCTGGCATCGACTTCACCACCCATGATGCGGGCGTCGATATTGCGCGTGGCAGTACGCGTCCAGTCCAGCGAGATATAGTCGGCCACATGCCCGTAGAAACCGGACACTGCCACACTCAACGGACCGTCACTGTAGCTGGCACCGATATCAAGCTGCGTCAGTTTTTCAGGCTTGACATTGAGCGTCGCACTGCCGCCTGTTTCGTCTTTCTTGTTCATGCGTTCCCAGTAATCTGGAAAACGCTCCGCATGTCCCACGCCGGCATACCAGTAACCACCGTCGAAATCGGACTCATAGCGCAAAAAGCCACTGGGCAGCGTCCGCTTGTCTTTCTCGCCCTGCTGTGCCGAGGCAATCCGCTTGTCTTCCACTTCATGCCAATCCACACGCAGACCGCCGATCACCCGCTGTTGGGCATCCAGCTCATACTGGGCCTCGCCAAACAACCCCATCTGGCGGAATGTCAGGTTGGCACCGCGCGACTTGTCACGATAGCCATCGGCCATGTCTGCCGTCATGCCCATTCCCATGCGCGAACGATGCCGGTCATGCCTGAAATCTGCGCCCAACGTGACCTGCCAGTCATCGGAAGGTGTCAGCGTGGCACTGACCCGTCCTCCCTGGGTCCGGCGATCCGGATTCATGGCCGAATACATACCTGTCGGCAGCTTGTCACGCAAACTATAGTTGTCCATCACATGGTCAACATAGTTGTAATAAACACGCGCCTCAACCTTGGAGAGCAGTGAAGTAATGTTCTGCTTCTCGAACAGCAGGGACAGGTTTTCACGCCGGAACTTGCTGCCATCCATGCCACGGTCGGCATAGGCGGCCCTGCCATCGCTCAAGGCGGCAGACAGTTCCAGCCGGGTATTGTCATCCGGTGTCCAGCCTACCGCACCATAAGTATTCCAGCGCTTGTACTCGGAATGGACGGTATTGCCATCACCATCCTTGTAGTCGTGAGCCTGTGCGCGACTGCCACCTGCTCGCACATAGAACTGGGACGTCCCCACGGTCACATCGGCGACCTGGTCATTGCGGTTGGCACTGCCGACAATCAGGCTGCCATGGCCGCGCCAGCCAAAAGTCTCGAAACGTTCAAATTTGCGCTCGAACATCGCCACACCCGTCGTCCAACCTGCGCCATACCGGACCGTCTGCGGCCCCTTGAGAACACGGACAGTGTCATAGGACTCAGGATAGACATAAGCCGTCGGTGGATCCATGCGATTGCCGCAACCACCGTAGATTTCCTGGCCATCCAGCAAAATGCCCAGGCGCGAACCGGCCTGACCACGAAACACCGGATCACCATCCGTACCGCCCTTGCGAATCACCGAAAAGCCAGGGATGCTTTTCAGGAAATCTGCACCATCATTGGCGGGCAAAGGCTGCCGCGGTGCCTGTGGATCGGTCTCCACCACCAGCGGAGCCACCACGACGGGGGCAGTCACAACCACAGGAGACAGTATCTGGACCGTCGATGCCGATTGCCCATGCACCGTCCACGGAACAGAAGCGATGGCCAGGGCCAGCAATGTGGGGCGAATCACTTCGATTTTTTTCCTGCTATTCACAGCAAGCTCCTCATTCATGCCGTGCCGGCCATCAAATGCTTGCGCACGGGCCGACACACTTTCTTGTTTATTTCTGCAGGGACATAATCCAATGCGCCAGTTCCGCCGCTTCCTCCGGCTTGACCGCAGCATTGCGCGCCATGGGAATGGCTCCCCATTGCCCGCTGCTGCCAGTCAGGATGCTGGCGGCAACTTTCTGTTCGGCATCCGCCTGCCCTGCATATTTGGCAGCCACATCATTGAAAGCAGGTCCAATCATTTTGCGTTCAACCGTATGGCAACCCAGACAGGCCTTGCGCTTGGCCGCATCGGGCATCGCAACGGTCTCGGCGGACCATGCGCCTGTCGAAACGACCGCAGTCCACAAGAGCGCAGCAACCCGCGCCCAGTTTTTCTTGCTCATCATGCAATCCTTTTCATGCATCTTGAATGTGCATATACGTCCGCACGCCACGAGCGGACACGGCACCACGCTATATCTCGGAGATATAGGGCGCGCGCACAACTTGGCCTGCAACACGGAGCCGCACTGCAGGCCAAATAGGGGATCAATCTAGGAGTGTCAGAGAAGAGGCGGGGCGCGCGGACCAAGCGGGGCGCCGGCCGTGAAAGTCGCTATCGGGACAGGATGGATATCCCGCAGCATCTCCACGCCATCCCGTTGCGGGACGGACAGGATACCAAGCGCCGCGCTCAGCGCGACCTGGGTGACAACGGAAGCAAAAAGGCAGGGACTGGAGCCGACGACATCATCAGGCGCAGACGATGCGCCATCATCGCCGAGATCAAGCATGATGGTTTTGACAGGCCCGTCCATCGAGCACAGGACAAGGCTGAATGTGCGATCCTCACCCGGAGACATGCCCGGCATGTAGCCCACCGGGATCGCACTGCGCAGGAACAGGGAAACCAGCAGGAACGCCAGCAGCGCCCACCGCCCGGTCGGGGCGGCGGATCTGCTGCGGCAATATCCTGAAAGCTGGTTCATCATGGAAATCCGAAAAAGGAGGAGGCCTGTCGCACCATCCTGTCTGGATTAAAGCACGACAGCCCCCTTTTCCTCTTTGACTTCCCTCAACTTCGGGCAGCAGGTTTCAGGCAGCCCGCAGCACCATGTTGGCAGCCACCCATTCCTCGTTGGTAGGCTCCACCACGACCTTGACCTTGCTGCGCGAAGTCGAGATCACGCGGGCATCGGACTGGTTCAGTTCCTCATCCAGTTCGATCCCGAGGTAGGCCAGCTCACGGCAGACGCGGCGGCGGATCATGGCGCTGTGCTCGCCGATGCCGGCCGTGAAGGCCAGCATTTCCAGCCCGCCCAGCATGGCGGTCAGGCCACCGATTTCACGTACGATCCGGCGTACGTAGAGCGCCAGCGCATGTTCGCAACGGATATTGGTGTCGGAGTGCGCCCGCAGCACACGCGGATCGTTGGAGACGCCGGAAACGCCCTTCAGCCCGGAGTCGTGGTACAGCACCTTGCCAACCTGCTCGAGCGTGAGCTTCTCGATCTCCATCAGATAGAGTACGGCACCCGGATCGATGGAGCCACAGCGTGTGCCCATCATCAGGCCATCGAGTGCGGAGAACCCCATGGTGGTGGCTTCGCTGCGCAAATCCTTCATCGCACACAGGCTGGCCCCGCTGCCCAGGTGAGCCACGATCGTGCGGCCCTGGGCACGCTGACCATACAGCTCCGCCAGGACAATCGACATGTATTCGTACGACAGGCCATGAAACCCGTAGCGGCGCAGCCCCTTTTCCCAATACTGGTAGGAAATGGGCAGCATCTTCTCGATATCGGGCGTGGTGTGGTGAAAGCCCGTATCGAAGCAGGCAATCTGCGGCAGATCGGGACGCAGTGCCAGCAACTCGGCAATCGCAATCAGCGCAAAAGGCTGGTGCAACGGTGCCAGCGGCACGTAGCTGCTGAGATCATCGAGCACCTCGCGGGTGACCCGTACCGGTTCGAAATATTTGTGCCCACCGTGCACGACCCGATGCGCTACCGCCACGACCGGCTTGCTGCCGATCTTGTCGAGCACCCGCTGGCGGATCATCACCAGGGCCGCCCGATAGGGATCGGCATCCAGGCTCAGATCGACCGGCTCGCCCTCGGGCGAACGCCCGAGCACCAGGGCCGGCTGCTGGCCGGTGATGTTCTCGATCCGACCACTCCACCATGCCTGGCGCGGAATTTTGAGGCCACCATGCGTGGCACTGTCGACCTCGAACAAGGCAAACTTGATGCTGGACGACCCGCAGTTCAGCACCATGATGTAGCCGCCGCCCTCGGGCAGACTCTGCAACAGACTGCTCATGGACGGTGTTTCCTGTAATGATGCGCCAGGATGACACCGATGGCGCACGATGCCAGGCGGGCATCGGCCGGATCGGCACGACTGGTCAGCATGATGGGCACGCGCGCGCCCAGCACGATGCCGGAACTGGCGGCATCGCCCATGTATTCGAGCTGTTTGGCCAGCATGTTGCCGCTTTCCAGGTCAGGTGCGACCAGGATATCGGCCTGTCCGGCCACGGGAGAGTTGATCCCCTTGATGGCAGCAGCATTGAGAGAGACGGCGTTGTCGAAGGCCAGCGGGCCATCAAGGACCCCGCCGGTAATCTGGCCGCGGTCGGCCATCTTGCACAGGATGGCCGCATCGAGCGTGGCCTGCATGCTGACATGTACGGTCTCGACCGCAGCCAGCAGCGCCACCTTGGGCCGATCCACACCCAGTACGCGGGCCAGATCAATGGCATTCTGCACAATATGCACCTTGGCCTCGACTGCCGGTGCGATATTGATGGCAGCATCGGTAATGATGAAAGGCCGGGGATAGGCAGGCGTCTGCATCACGAAGCAGTGCGAAATACGCCGCTTGGTACGCAATCCACCTGCCGACGAAACCACCGCCCCCATCAGCTCATCAGTGTGCATGCTGCCCTTGACCAGGGCTTCCACATCCTGCGCGGCAGCCAGTTGCACCGCCAGGGTCGCCGCCGCGTGGCTATGCTCGACATCATGGATCTCGATATCGGCCAGGTCATGTCCATACTGTTCCGCGACCGCTTCGATCTTGCTTCTGGGGCCGATCAGCACCGGCTCGACCAGGCCATGCTCACGCGCCTCGAAGGCCGAAGTCAGGCTGACCTCGTTGCAGGGATGCACAAAGGCGGCCCGGATGCGATCCAGTGGACGGGCGGCTTCCAGCAGCCATCCCAGGCCATGGGTTGCCGCAGACTGATGTTCTGCTTTCATTCATTCACCTCAGGATTACGTCAGTACATGTGCTGGCCGCCATTCATGGCGACGTTGCTGCCTGTCATGAAACCAGCCACGTCGCTGGCGATGAAGGTCACCAGCGCTGCAATTTCCTCGGGCTTGCCCAGACGGCCGACCGGCACCTGTGCAACGATTTTTTCCAGTACATCGGGTGCGATGGCCTGGACCATTTCCGTCCCGATATAGCCCGGCGACACGGCATTGACCGTCACACCCTTGCGTGCCAGTTCCTGCGCCAGCGACTTGGTAAAGCCGTAGAGACCCGACTTGGCCGAAGCGTAGTTGGATTGGCCAAACTGCCCCTTGGAACCATTGACCGACGAAATGTTGATGATCCGTCCCCAGCCTCGATCGGCCATGCCTTCAAAGAACTGCTTGGTGACATTGAAGACGGAGTCCAGGTTGGTGCGCAGCACCGCATCCCAGTTTTCCTTGGTCAGCTTCTTGAGTGTGGCATCGCGGGTGATCCCGGCGTTGTTGACCAGGATATCGACCTGCAGGCCATCGGCCACGATCTTCTGAGCCAAACGCTCGCACGAGTCATAATCAGCCACATCGGCCTCGTAGGCCTTGAAGCTGTAGCCAGCGCCAGCCTGCGCAGCCAGCCAGGCCTCGGAAGCCGTCTCGGTGCCGGGCAGATAGGTCACCAGCACCTGATGGCCCGCATCGTGGAAGGCGCGGGCGATGGCCTGGCCAATCCCGCCTTGTCCGCCGGTGACCAGCGCGGTACGTTTATTTGACATTTTTATCTCCTTGCTTTGCGATTGCACTTACCCAGAACGCCTGGGTTGCTTCAGCCTGTCGCGCAAGCTGATTCCAGAAATCCGATACGGGGGCCTGCGCACCCTGCCCCAGCTCGCCCAGGGCAGCAGCCGACGCTTTCTGCCAGGCCCGGAACGCCTCGGCCGATTCATTGCCCAGCCGTGCATAGTCTTCCGTCACCGACTGGACGCCGAGCGCCAGCCACTTCTGCTGATGCTCCTGCAGCAAGCGCCCGATACGCTGGGCGAATGCGAGGTTGGCCTGGTACAGCGCTGCGGGGACTTGATTCAGACTCATCGCCTTCTCCTGTGACATCAATGAATGAAAGGAACTACTGCCCTGCCTGCCGACTCGCGTCGACACTCACTTCTGCAGTACGTACTCGCCGGGGGCATCGCAGACAATGTCGTAGCCCTTACGGGGCGCGCCCATGCTCGGCGGTGCCACCTCTGCTCCCGAACGTGCCGCCAGCCAGCGTTGCCACTCGGGCCACCATGAGCCTTCGGTGACGGGTGTCTGCGCCTGCCAGGTATCGGGATCGAGTGCCTTGTTGCCATGCGTGTGGGCATGGACCTGATAGCTGCGGCGCGGCCGGCCCGGTTCACTGACGATACCGGCATTGTGGCCACCACTGGTCAGCAGGAAGGTCACTTCGCTGGTATCGGCCAGGCTGTTCAGCTTGTATACCGAGCGCCACGGTGCCACGTGATCGGACACGGTACCCACCGCAAACATCGGTACCTTGATATCGCTGACGAACACCGGCTTGTCGCCGACGGTATAGACCCCGCGACTCAACTCATTGTTGAGGAACAGGCGGCGCAGGTACTGCGCGTGCATGTGGGCCGGCATGCGGGTCGCATCGGCATTCCAGGCCATCAGGTCATTGAGCGGCCGACGCTCACCCAGCAGATACTCGTTGACCATCTTCGACCAGAGCAGGTCGTAGGAACGCAGCATCTGGAAGGCTCCGGCCATCTGCTCGGCAGCCAGGTAGCCCTTTTGCTGCATCTGCGCCTCGAGCAGGCTGATCTGGCTTTCATTGATGAACAGCGCCAGTTCGCCCGGCTCACTGAAGTCGGTCTGCGCCGCAAAGAACGTCAGGGAAGCCAGCCGATCATCGCCATCACGGGCCATGTGGGCTGCGGCAATCGCCAACAGCGTGCCGCCCAGGCAATAGCCGGTAGCATGTACCCTGGCCTTGGGCACGATGGTCGTGACGGCATCGATCGCAGCCCCCAGGCCAAGGTCAAGATAGTCGTCCATCCCGAGGTGACGATCGCCTTCATCGGGATTCTTCCAGGAAATGCAGAATACGGTATGGCCCTGGTCAACCAGGTACTTGACCATCGAGTTGTGCTCGGACAGGTCAAGGATGTAGTACTTCATGATCCAGGCCGGCACGATCAGGATCGGCTCGGCCTTGACCTTGTCGGTGGTCGGCGTGTACTGGATCAGTTCGATCAGGCGATTGCGCAAGACAACCTTGCCGGGGGTACGGGCCACGCTCTGGCCCGGCACGAAATTCTCGGAGCCCTCGGGAGACTCCTCGGCCACCAGGCGGCGCACATCGTCCTGCCAGTTGCTGACACCACGCAGCAGATTGGCACCGCGCTCCTCGAGCGTGCGACGCAGCACGACCGGATTGGTCAGCAACTGGTTGCCCGGGGAAAACATGTCGAGCCACTGGCGGGCATAGAACGAGACAAAGTCCTCGTGCTTTTTCTCGACGCCCCAGACCTGGGTCGTGGCCTGGGCCAGCCATTCCTGACCGAGCAGAAAGCCCTGATGCAGGGCATTGAACGGCCAGTACTGCCATTCGGGTGCGGCAAAGCGCCGATCGCTCACCGGACGATCCACGCAGTCGCGTGTTTCACCCAGCGGTGTGGTCATGCATTCCTGCAGGTAGTTGAAGAACCGACCCCAGTTCTGCATGCCGGCCATCAGCAACTCGAGCTTCTTGCCAGGCGAGGTGGCCAGATGCGAGAGCCAGTCCATCCATGCCAGCATGGCCGCCTCGGGCGACAGGGAAGAACTGAAGCGCGCCTGGTTGATGCGCGAGGCCAGATCAAGTTGACGGAAGGGACCTTGCGTATAGGTCGTACTCTCTTTCATGCGCCATCACCCGTTTATAAATTTAAACACAATGTCACAAATATACTCTCATATTAACATTTATGCATGTCCAAACCATGACATCCGTTAATACGCATTGTCGTCACCACATGTACGGCACCTCACAATGGTGCACCGCAACACATTACACTATTGCAGCGCTTCTGACAAAACTCCTTGTATGCCCCTGTCGAAGACAGGTAAGCTGCTGCCCGTTTTCCCTCCCCTCTTGCTTTCCTGGCACACATCATGTCCGACTCCTTCTTTCCACGCTGGCGCGAAGTCTCCGGTGGCCTCCAGGACGGCAGCGTCGTCCAGCCTGACGAACGGCTTTCCTGGCCCCACACCGTTGCCATGGGCGCCCAGCATGTGGTCGCCATGTTCGGCTCGACCATCCTGGCCCCGTTGCTGATGGGATTCGATCCGAACATGGCCATTCTCATGTCCGGTATCGGTACCCTGATCTTTTTCCTGTTCGTGCGTGGCCGAGTGCCCAGCTACCTGGGCTCGAGCTTTGCCTTCATCGGCGGCGTGATTGCCGTGACCGGCTATGCCGGCGCAGGGGCCAACGCCAACATGGGCGTCGCGCTCGGTGCCATCATCATCTGCGGCCTGGTATATACCGCCATCGGTGTCGTGGTCTGGGCACTCAGCGCCCGCTCGGCCCGTGTGACCGATCTCATCGACGCCTGGATGCCCCCTGTGGTGACCGGGGCCATCGTTGCCGTGATCGGTCTGAACCTTGCTCCCATCGCTGCCAAGGGTGCGATGGGCAGCGGCACCTTCGATGCCCTGATGGCATTGATGACCGTGCTGTGCGTCGGCGGCATCGCCGTGCACACCAAGGGTGTCATCCAGCGCCTGCTGATCCTGGTCGGCCTGCTGCTGGCCTGCCTGCTCTACTGGATTTTCACCAACATCATGGGGCTGGGCACACCCATCGACTTCAGCCAAGTGGCGGCCGCTGCCTGGTTCGGACTGCCTGCACTGACTGCGCCGGTATTCGAGGCTCAGGCCATCACCGTAATCGCCCCCGTGGCGCTGATCCTGGTTGCAGAGAATCTCGGCCACATCAAGGCCGTCAGCGCCATGACCGGACAGAACCTGGACAAGTACCTGGGGCGCGCCTTCGTCGGCGATGGCGTGGCCACCATGGTATCCGGCGCAGCCGGCGGCACCGGCGTGACGACTTACGCCGAGAACATCGGTGTGATGGCGGCCACCCGCATCTATTCGACCATCGTGTTCGTGGTCGCGGCCCTGCTCGCCATTTTCCTGGGCTTTTCGCCCAAGTTCGGCGCACTGATCCAGGCCATTCCCGGCCCGGTACTGGGCGGCATGTCCATCGTGGTGTTCGGCCTGATCGCCGTCGCCGGCGCACGGATCTGGGTCATCAACAAAGTCGATTTCAGCGATACCCGCAACCTGATCGTCGCCGCCGTGACCCTGATCCTGGGAACCGGCAACTTCACGCTGGAATTCGGCGTATTCAAGCTCGACGGCATCGGCACGGCGACCTTCGGTGCCATCATCCTGTATGCGCTGTTGCGGCGCACCCGACGCACGGCCTGAATCAGGCCTGGTGCAGGCTGCGCCAGCGACGCTCCTGCCGCCAGGCCAGCCACAGCACCGTCAACCCTGCGGCAGACAAAGCGGCACCGGCCCAGCCGGTTGCCCGCAAGCCCCAACCCGCCTCGATCACCACGCCCCCCAGCCAGGCTCCCAGCGCATTGGCCAGATTGAACGCAGAGTGATTGAGCGAGGCAGCCAGTGTCTGGGCCTCGGCCGCCACGTCCATCAGTCTGACCTGCAGCAAGGTACCCAGGGCCACGGCGGTTCCCACTAGGAAAACACCGACAAATACGGCCACGGGATGCACCATCAGCACCGGGAACAGCAGCAGGACGACCATAGTCCAGGCCAGCACGCCCAGCATGCCTTTCATCACGGAACGATCAGCGGCCAGGCCACCTGCGTAGCTGCCTGCAATCATGCCGGCACCAAATACAGACAGCGCCACCGGCACGAACTGCTCGGGCAGATGCGCAGCCTGCGTGACAACAGGTGCCACATAGCTCATCACGGCAAACATGCCCCCGCAGCCTATCGCACCGATGGCCAGGGCCATCCAGACACGGGGATTGCGCAAGGCACCCAACTCCTGGGCCGCCGAGCTTTTCGGTTCGGGTAGATTGCGTGGCACGCAGCGCCAGATCAGCACCATGGTCAGCACGGCGATCCCGCCCACCAGTGCAAACGGATAGCGCCAGCCCGCCACCTGGCCCAGCCAGATTGCCAGCGGATTGCCCAACAACGCCGCCACGGTCAGGCCCATCATGACCCGACCCACCGCAAAACCACGCCGATACGGTTCGACCATCGAGGCCGCGATCAGAGCCGCCACGCCAAAATAGGCACCGTGTGGCAACCCACTCAGGAACCTGAAAAACATCAGGGTTGCGAAATCAGGAGCCAGCGCACTGGCAAAATTGGTCACGGCATACGCCGCCATCAGGCTGATCGCCAGGCGGATGCGCGGCAAGCGCGCACCCCATACCGCCAATACCGGCGCGCCAACCACAACACCCAGCGCATAGGCACTGATCAGACGCCCCGCCTGTGGCTCGGTCATCATGTGATGTGCCGCCACTTCCGGCAGGATACCCATGATGGCAAACTCGCCCGTACCAATGCCGAAGCCACCCGCCGCCAGTGCCAGCAGGGCCAGCCAAAGCCGCGCCCCGGCCACCGGTTGCCGGTCTACCGGCACCACTTCTACATTGGACATGTGCATGTCCCCCTGTCTGCAAAAGGGCGCCAGTGTATTCCAGTCCGCTTACTGCCTGCTGACAGTCGGCAGCCTGCGCACATTCGCATATAACCAGCGTTGCAGGACACGATGCACCGCCGGCATCGCCAGATAGACCATCACAGGCACCTGCAGCAGCGTCATCAGCAACAACCTCAGCGGCAACGGTGCTCCCACCAGGGGACCTTGCATAATGGTGTTGAGCAACAATGACAGGGGAAACAAAGCCAGCCAGATGGCACAGGCACGTTTCCAGCGAGGAGGCTGCGCCTCCCGCTGGCCAAACACACTCTCCACACTGTCCACGCGCATGATCTCGGTCGAGCGCACCAGTGCTTCACCACGCTCCAGCCACATCCGCCGCGGCAGCGACTTCTCCCAGGCCCTGAGCGACTGCGCGTCCTGAAAGCGGAACATGATCTGGTATTCATCCCCGCCAGGTGCGGGTGCCAGCGTACCGGCACCGAGAAAACCAGGAAAGCCAGCTGCCAACAGGATCCCCCGGCGCATCCAGGATTGGAACTCGCTGAACCGATCCGGAGAAATCCGGCGGGTCACGAGCAAAGTAACGGGCTTGGAGAGGGGCGAGTCCATGATGCGTATCCTGCAAGGAACAAAGTAGGGGCATACAGGGACAAGCAAAAAGCGTGCCAGGGTTTTCCCTAGAAATTACAGGGCACGGACATCAGGGTTTTCACCAATGAGGCGCATTTTTTCAAACCATCTTGCTGCGACGCACCAATTGATGCGAATACGCACCACCATGGTGCGCATGCAATTTCGGAAAAGCCAGCCACGTCAGATCAGTTCTGCCCACAGATCGTACTCATCGGCATCGATCACACGTACGCGCACCATATCGCCCGGCTTGAGCGACGTGGACTCGATAAAGACATTGCCATCGATTTCCGGTGCATCGGCAGCCGAGCGGGCCACGGCACCATCCTCATCGACCTCATCGACTACCACATCGATCTCCCGGCCGATCTTGCGCTGCAGGCGTGCCGCGCTGATGGCCTGCTGGTGCGCCATGAAGCGTTCCCAGCGCGCCTGCTTGACCTCATCGGGCACCTGTTCCAGCCCCAGATCATTGGCAGGCGCGCCATCGACCGGCGAGTACTGGAAACAGCCAACCCGATCGAGTTGCGCCTCGGTCATCCAGTCGAGCAGATACTGGAAATCCTCCTCGGTCTCGCCCGGGAAACCGACGATGAAAGTCGAACGGATGGTCAGATCAGGACAGATTTCGCGCCATTGCTTGATGCGCGCCAGCGTGCGGTCCTCGAATGCCGGCCGCTTCATGGCCTTGAGCACCTGCGGGCTGGCATGCTGGAACGGAATGTCGAGATAGGGCAACAGCCTGCCTTCGGCCATCAGCGGCACCACATCATCCACGTTGGGATAAGGATAGACATAGTGCAGCCGCACCCAGACGCCCATGTTCGCCAGCGCCTCGCAGAGTTCCTTCATGCGCGTCTTGACCGGCTGGCCGTTCCAGAAATCGAGCTTGTACTTGAGATCGACGCCATAGGCACTGGTGTCCTGCGAGATCACCAGCAGTTCCTTTACGCCGGCCTTGACCAGCCGCTCGGCTTCGGACAGCACATCGCCCACCGGGCGGCTGACCAGCTTGCCGCGCATGCTGGGAATGATACAGAAGCTGCAATTGTGATTACAGCCTTCGGAAATCTTCAGATAGGCATAATGGCGCGGCGTCAGTTTGACACCCTGGGGCGGCACCAGATCGACGAAAGGGTCGTGGCTTACCTGGGGCGGTGCCGCCTCGTGCACGGCACGCACCACCTGTTCGTACTGCTGCGGCCCGGTCACGGCCAGCACGCTGGGATGCACGTCGCGGATGTGGGCTTCTTCCACCCCCATACAGCCCGTCACGATCACCCGGCCATTCTCGGCCAGCGCCTCGCCGATCGCATCCAGCGATTCGACCTTGGCACTGTCGATGAAGCCACAGGTGTTGACCACCACCACATCGGCATCCTCATAGGTCGGCACGATCTGATAGCCTTCCGTGCGCAACTGGGTCAGGATGCGTTCGCTATCGACGGTATTCTTGGGACAGCCGAGGCTGACGAAACCGACCTTGGGCGCGACGGCAGGGGAAGCTGCGGACATAGGAGGAAAAACCTTTTTCAGGGATGCACAGACGGCACCGGATGGACGAACGAACATTCCATTTTAAAAGAATATTCGCCCACATCCCGCAATAGCCCTCAGAGTTCGTTGGCGCTGGACACCCCACGATTGTAGGCATCCACCATGCCGCCGATCCGATCGGCATCGCCATCCTGCTTCAGGTTGCGGTAATAGGCCAGGACATCGATCATGGCACCGGCCAGATGATCATAGGCAAAAGCAGGTTTGCGCCCCTCTCCAGCCGCTTCCTTCTGGCGCAGGTATTCGTTCCTGAGATCGGTAGCAGCCTGCTGCAATTGTGCAGCCATACCGTCGGTGGTCTCGAACACCATGGGCTGGCCGGTCGTATTCTGCTCGACCAGCGTGCTGACCAGATCCTGGCCCAGCTGAATATTGAGCAGTGCATAATACGGCAGCTTGTTGTCCTGGCTCTTCAGCTTTTCCAGATCGGCCTGGCGACGCTCATCGAGATGGCGCCCCAGCGCATCATCGAACTCACCCAAGGCAGCCAGCGCACCTTCGAAGGCACCACGGATGGCCGGATCGGCTGCCTTGCCCTTGGCGACACCATCATCCTTGTAGGCGTTGGAAGAGTAGTAGACGTCCAGTTCCCTATGCTGCGCGAACAGCATATCCAATGCTGCGATCAGCCGATCCGCAATCGCATCGAGATCCTGGTAGCGGTCACCTTGGATGCCGCGTGCCTGCTTGAGGCTTTCGAGGGGACGCGCCAGATTCGACACCGAGAACCCCAGCGTGCTGTTGGCTGTCGCCTTGGAAAAATCCTGGCGCAGATAGCCTGCCGCCTGGTACTTGAGACCATACTCATTGGACAGCGCATTGAAGGCAGTCACATAACCGGCAAGCTTGCGACCCTCGTCCTGCGCAACCGTTGTCGCACCTTCGGCCTGCTGCCCTGCAGCAGGTGCCTGGCTGCTGCTGGCCTCCTTGTCACCGCAGGCAGCAAGGCCTGCGCCCAGCAACAGGACGACGGCCGCCTGTCGCAACACGCTCAGGGCTGTTCCTCGGTTTTTTTCCTGCATTGCAAACTCCTCTGTTCCAAAGAGCCGGCAGTGTAGATCAGCACTCGGCCGCGGACCCGTACCATTCGTATCAAAATCAATCCCTGTCCCCTGCTGCTATCATCAAACCATCAGCGACTCCCGGGCCCCGCCCTGTTCCATCATGTCCGTCCACCACACACCATCTGCACGCCAACCCGCCTCCAACGTAAGCGTACTGGTCTTTGAAAGCCTGTCCTACCCGGAACTCCTGCAACAGGCTCGCGGCCTGCTGGCCGGCGAACATGACCGGATCGCCAATGCCGCCAACCTGAGCGCCCTGGTTTTTGAAAGCCTGCCCGACCTGAACTGGGCCGGCTTCTATTTCTTTGACGGCCACGAACTGGTGCTCGGCCCGTTCCAGGGACGTCCGGCTTGCGTGCGCATTCCGCTGGACCGCGGCGTCTGCGGTGCTGCCGCACGCACGCGCAGCATCCAGGTTGTAGCCGATGTGCATGCCTTCCCCGGACATATCGCCTGCGATGCCGCCTCCAATGCCGAAATCGTCGTGCCCCTGATCCTGAACGACGGCACACTGCTGGGCGTATGGGATGTGGACAGCCCACTGGCCGGCCGTTTCACGGATACGGACCGCGAAGGCATGCAGGCGCTGTGCGCGCTCTACCTGGAAAGCATCCAGAGCAGTGCCACCTCCTGAGCGGATGCCATCGCCATGCGGATTTTCCTGATCGAAGACGAGCCCGAACTCGCCCGCTGGGTCTCGCGCTCATTGGCCCGCCATTCGGGTTTCGTGGTCGAGTGGTCTGACGACGGTATCGTGGCCGATCGTCGTCTGTCGCTCGAGGAATTCGATGCGGTGGTCCTGGACCTGGGGCTGCCGGGCATGGACGGTCACGCCGTGCTGAGCCGCATGCGCGCCCGCGACGACCGCACGCCAGTCCTGGTGCTCACGGCACGCGACTCGCTGGCTGAAAGAGTCGGCTCGCTGCACGGTGGCGCAGACGACTTCCTGCCCAAGCCCTTCATGATCGAAGAGCTCGAAGCCCGCCTGCAGGCTCTCATCCGTCGCAGTCGTGGCCGCGAGCACCCTCGCCTGGCCTGCGGCCCGTTGCATTACGACACGGCTGCACAAAAATTCTCACTCGATCAACAAGTACTCCCACTGTCTCCGCGCGAACATGCCGTCCTGCGCGCCCTCATCCAGCGCAGCGGTGAACCGGTCAAGAAGCAGCAGATCCTCGAGCGCGTCTTTTCCGACGACAGCGACGTCAATCTCGAGGCCATCGAAGTCCTGATCCATCGCCTGCGCAAAAAACTCACCGACAGCGGTGTCCGCATCACCACGATGCGCGGCCTGGGCTATTGCCTGGAAGAAAATGATGGCGATCCCGCGCAGCCTTAAATGGCAACTGCTTTCCTGGGTCATTCCAGCGCTGCTGCTGAGCCTGGGCGTCGGACTCTGGATTTCCACTACCCTGCTGGACGAACAGGCTGAAGCCGCCTACGACCGATCCCTGGCAGGGGTCGTGCGCGCGCTCGACCTGAACATCTCGACGGCCAGCGGCGGGCTGGCACTCGAGCAGCCCTACCGGCTGTTGGAATTCTTCCAGCTGACGGCCAGCGGCAACGTCTACTACCACGTCTCGACCGAGGACGGTCTGGCCGAGATCGGCCATCCGCGCCTGCCGCTGCCGCACGGCCCCCTCCAGGATGGCCAGCTTTATTTCTACAACACCACCTACCTGGGCAACGAACCGGTACGCGTCGCCACCATGGCCCGCCAACTGGACATTCCATCCAGCGAGTCAGCGCCAGAAACAGCACAGCGCCCATCCAGTCACCCAGCCACCGTCCCCTCTCGCGTCATCATCCAGGTGGCCGAAAGCCTGGAAGGACGTCACCTGTTCACCCAGAGCATCCTGATCCGCAGCATCGGCCGCGATGTACTGGTGATCCTGCTGAGCGCCGTGCTGCTGGTAGCCGGCATCATCATCGCTCTGCGCCCGCTCAACCGCCTGCGCAACGAGATGCGCCGCCGCCACCCCGATGATCTGCGCCCCATCGACACCCAGGATATTCCTGCCGAAGTACTGCCACTGGTCGATGCCGTCAACCAGCACATGGCCCGCTTCTCGCGCCAGGCAGAACAGCAGCGACAATTCCTTGACGACGCGTCTCATCAGTTGCGCACCCCGTTGTCGGTGCTGCGAACCCAGATCGGCTACGCCCTGCGCGAGAACGACCCCGCCGAAACCCACGAAGCGCTGCGTTCGATGGCCAGCGGCCTGGATCGGGCCGTGCGCGTCACCAACCAGATGCTGGCCCTGGCACGGGCACGCGATGCCGGACTGCAGGACAGATCGGCGGCCCGCTCGCGCTTTGACCTGGGACTGGCCACCGAAGAGGCGGTCCGGTTCCTGCTGGCCAATGCCCGCGCACGCCGCCTGCAATACGATCTCGACCTGCCCGACGAACCCGTCATGCTGGCGGGCGACCGGCTGCTGGTACAGGAAGCCATCGTCAACCTGATCGACAACGCCATCCGCTACAGTCCCGAGCGCGGCACGGTCAGCATCAGCCTCTCCTTCGAGGCTTCCTGCGCCCTGGTCTGCATCGATGACAGCGGCCCCGGCATGGGTGCCGACGACCTCGCACAGGCCGGCGTACGCTTTCGGCGCGGCGCGGCAGGCAAGGGCAAGAGTGGTGCGGGCCTGGGACTGGCCATCGTGCGAACGATTGTCGAGGCCCACGACGGCAAGCTGATCCTGCAATCCTCGGAACAGCTGGGCGGGCTGCAGGCCAGACTGGTGTTTCCCCTAGGGTAGATTGAAAGGCAACCGAAAGCCTGCTGTGCGTAAGGTGTCGTCATGCAGAGCGTACAACCACAATACCGCCTGCTTTTCTTCCCCCTTACGGAGACAACTGTAATGGCTATCAAAAAAATCGGCACCAGCTTCATGCTGGCAGCCAGCCTGATCGCATCCGCCCTGCCTGCTTCCGCGCAAGCCGAACCCAATCGTCCCGAATGTATCGCTCCGGCACAACCCGGCGGGGGCTTCGACCTGACCTGCCGCCTGGCCCAGGCAGCCTTGCGGCAAAGCGGTGCACTGGAAAATCCGCTGCGCATCGTCTACATGCCCGGTGGCATCGGTGCCGTGGCCTACAACAACATCGTCGCACAGCGCCCCGCCGAAGGCGGCTCCATCGTGGCTTTCTCCGGCGGTTCGCTGCTCAACCTCGCCACCGGCAAGTTCGGCCGCTACACCGTCGATGACGTCCGCTGGGTTGCCGGCATCGGTGCCGACTACGGCATGGCCGTGGTCCGCGAGGATTCTCCCTACAAAAACCTCGACGACCTCATGAACGCCCTGCGCGAAGACCCCAGCAAGGTCATCTTCGGTGCCGGCGGCACGGTCGGCAGCCAGGACTGGATGAAGGCCGCCCTCACCGCCCAGGCTGCCGATGTCGACTACAAGAAGATGCGCTTCGTCGCTTTCGAAGGCGGTGGCGAGGGAATCACCGCACTGCGCGGCGGGCATATCCAGGTCTTCATGGGCGATGCTGCCGAAGCCATCTCCATGCTGGAAGGCGGCGCGCCCATCCGCGTGCTGGCCGTCTACAACGACGAGCGCCTGCCCGGCCGCCTGGCCGACGTGCCCACCGCCAAGGAACAGGGCTACGACATCGAATGGCCGATCATCCGCGGTTTCTACGTAGGTCCCAAGGTCTCTGACGCCGACTATGAGTGGTGGGTGGACGCCTTCAAGAAGACCATGGCCACGCCGGAATTTGCCGAGCTGCAGGCACAGCAGGGCCTGTTTCCCTTCGCCATGACCGGCCCCGACCTGGATGCCTACGTCAAGGAACAGGTCCAGAAATACGCCGAACTGGCTGCCTCCTTTGGTCTCGTCAAGAAGTAAGAAGCATCCATCATGAATGATCGCATCCTTGGCATTGCTGCCCTGGTGCTGGCCGCCTTCATGACGTGGTTCGGCCACGACCTGGAGGCGCCCTTCGCCTACGAACCTCTCGGCCCCAAGGCCTTTCCCCTGTTGCTGGCACTGGTCATCGCTCTTTGCGGCCTGACGCTCATCATCAAGAATCGCCATACGGCCGACCCCAACCCGCCCGGTGCCAATGCGCGCATCGGCGTCATGATCACCATCGTGGCCGGCTACGCCATGCTGTTCCAGTGGCTGGGCTTTGTCATCTCGACAGCCCTGATGACCACGCTGGTGGCACGCCTGTTCGGAGGCCGCTGGGTCTACGCCATCATCGGCGGCGTTGTCATGGGTGTGGCCTTCTTCCTGCTGTTCGACAAGGTACTTGACGTCGTACTGCCTACCGGCCTGCTCGGAGACCTGCTATGAGCGATATTTTTGAACACCTGAGCATGGGCTTCGGCGTGGCCCTGTCCTGGCAAAACGTACTGGTTGCCGCGCTGGGCTCATTCTTCGGCACCATCGTCGGCGTCCTCCCCGGCCTGGGGCCCATCAACGGCGTGGCCATGCTGATCCCGATCGCATTCGCCATGAACCTGCCGCCCGAAACGGCGCTGATCCTGCTGGCAGCCGTGTACGTGGGTGCCGAGTACGGCGGGCGGATTACCTCGATCCTGCTGAATGTCCCCGGCGAAGCCGCCTCGGTCATGACCACGCTCGACGGCTATCCGCTGGCACGCAAGGGCCTGGGCAGCGTAGCCCTGTCCCTGTCGGCATGGTCCTCGTTCTGCGGCTCGTTCGTGGCCTTCATCGGCATCGTCATCTTCGCTCCGCTGCTGGCCAGTTGGGCGCTGGCCTTCGGCCCCCCCGAGTATTTCGCCCTGATGGTCTTCGCCTTCTGCTGCCTGACCAGCCTGCTGGGCCAGAATCCGGCCAAGGGCGTCCTGGCGGCGGCGCTCGGCCTGTCGATCTCGACTGTCGGCGTAGATTCCAACTCCGGCGTCTACCGTTTCACGTTCGACTCGCCCAACCTGGCCGACGGCATCGACTTCGTGGTGGTCGTGATCGCGCTCTTTGCCATCAGCGAAATGCTGCAGATGCTCGAAAACGTGGTCGGCGGCATGTCGGTCAAGGTCCCCAAGAGCGAACGCAAGCTGTTCAACATGCAGGAGTTCAAGTTCACGCTGCCCAGCGTGATCCGCAGCGCGCTGACCGGCTTCGGCCTGGGTGTGCTGCCCGGCGCAGGTGCCAGCGTCGCCTCGGCTGTCACCTATGCCAACGAAAAGCGCCTGATCGAGCAGAAGGACCCCAACGCCTGCTTCGGCAAGGGCGACATGCGCGGCCTGGTGGCACCCGAGGCAGCCAACAACGCCTCTGCCACCGGCTCCTTCATTCCCATGCTGACGCTCGGCGTACCAGGCTCGGGCACGACAGCGGTCATGATGGGCGCGCTCACGCTCTATAACATCACGCCCGGCCCGGTTCTGTTCGAGACCCAGCCGCTGCTGATCTGGGGCCTGATCGCCTCGCTGTTCGTCGCCAACGTGATCCTGCTGATCATGAACGTGCCGATGGTGCGCCTGTTCGCCAGCATTCTGGCAATCCCGCCCTGGTTGCTGGTTCCCGGTATCATCAGCATCAGCTTCATCGGCGTGTACGCCATCAACGCGACCCGATTCGACCTGATGATGGTTGCCGGGCTGGGGTTGATCGGCTACTTCCTGCGCAAGGCCGAAATGCCCATGGCTCCGCTGATCCTGGGCGTCGTGCTGGGCGACCTGATGGAGCAGAACCTGCGCCGGGCACTGTCGATGTCCAATGGTGAAGTCGGCATCCTGTTCGCCAGCCCGATCACGGTGCTGTTCTGGGTGCTGTCGATCTCGGTGGTGATCGTGCCGCTGGCGTATCGGCGGTGGAGTCGGCGGAAGGCGGTGAACCCAAAAGCCCGGGCACAATGATTCCGTAATTTACGCAGGATGATTCCGTAATTTACGGAATCATCGGCAACTCCAAGCTCGACGCTATTGGGCACATAACTGCGCCTATAATTGGGTTATCCCCTGTGCAAAAACCCTTTTCGCACTTTACCCAATTCCCCCATGTCCAATCACCCACCTGCCCCTCACACCGACGAAATCGACCTCATCGCCCTTTTCCAGGCCGTTTGGGCCCGCAAGCGCCTGCTGGCGACCTACATTGTCGGTGCCATATTGATCGGGGCCTTGTATGCCTTTGTGCTGGCCACGCCCCGCTATGCCGCCTCGGTATACATCGACGCCCCCTTCAACGGCAACCTGGCCCAGCTCAACCAGGGGCACGAACCGGCCGGGCTGGCCCTCTATACCCCCAGCCAAGTATTCAGCTACTTTACCCGCCGGCTAGGTTCGGATGAAGTTTTACAGCACTACCTGCTGGTAACGCTGGCGTACCCGGAAGGCACGCAACTGCCCGCCAGCATACTGTTAAACAATAGCTGGCGAGTCAGTGTCGATGTCCCTCAGCCCAAAGGCCGCAACCTATACAAAGTGACCGTGCAGGATGAAACCAGCCAGTCTGCCTACGACGGCCTGATTCGCTATCTGAGCCAAGTCCGACAACAGGCCGCTGATACGCTTATCAACGACGCCCAGCAAAAAATCGCGCTTTCGACACGCGACATCCAGCGCACATTGAAGGAGCAGCGTCAGGTTGCGCGAGAAAAGCGCGAAGACCACATCCAGCGCCTCACAGAAGCCCTGGCTGTTGCACGCGCCATTGATCTGGAGCAGCCTCAACTCACCCTGGCGCAGCCCCCCAGCCAGGATGCCCTGCGCCCCTATCTGGATGGTAGTGAACTGTACGCCCGAGGTGCCCAGGCGCTCGAAGCCGAACTGGCCGTGCTCAAGGCCCGAGAAAACGACGATCCCTTTATCGGCAACCTTCGTGACGAACAAGCCCGGCTTCGGTTGTTGCAAGAGATCGACATCCAACTAGACAATGCACACCTGTTCCGCTTTGATGGCGATATCGTATTGCCTGAAAAACCTGTGAATCCCAAGAAAACGCTGATCTTGGCCCTAGCGGTGATTCTGGGTGGCATGATGGGAGTTTGTCATATTCTCATCAGCTACTGCGCGACCAAGCGAGACACGACAGTTTAATATCTCGTCTTTAAAAGGGGGGCTTGTCAGATATTTCGTGTTTAAGGCATAACATGCACTCAAGGAGTGGTAATCGGTAATCCTCCCGAAAAAGCGGTGAGATCAGAAGTAGAATTTTCTCATTGAGGAGTTCTACAGAATGAAGAAGTCACGATTCACAGACAGCCAGATCCTGGATGCGATCAAACGTGTGGAAGCGGGCATTACGGTACCCGAGATATGCCGAGAACTGGGCATCAGTTCAGCGACGTTCTACAAGTGGCGGGCAAAGTACGGCGGCATGGATGTGCCGATGATGTCGCGACTGAAGGAATTGGAAGCGGAGAATGCCCGGCTGCGCAAGATGTACGTCGAAGAGAAACTCAAAGCCGAGCTGCGTGCGGAGGCTCTCGAAAAAAAGTG
>NZ_JBEFDG010000051.1:0-34736 GCF_040137905.1 Corticimicrobacter sp. | reverse complement strand
CGAACCGGCCACGCCGACAGCCGCCGAACTGGCCAGCAGCGTGCGGGCGCATCTGGATACCTCGCGCCAGATCCCGACGCTGGACAATACCGACAGCGACCCCAGCGCCTGAGCGCTCAGTTCACGGCCGGCAACGCCGGCCCGCAACCGGTACGCGATGCCATCCAGAGGCGGGCATCCTGCGCAATCCTATCGGCCAGGTCGGCAACCAGGCGTTGCTGTGCCTGCACCAGTTCCGCATAGCTGCCGGGAGCGGCCACCCGGAAACGTCCCTGGCACACCAGCCGGGAACCGGCCTGGTCATCAGCCTGGCCCATGCTCCAGCCGGCTTCCATCTGTGCCTCGCGGCCCGGCCAGGCATCCAGACGCCGGACCTGCACCTTGATCCGCAACAGCGGCTGCCCGCCCGGACGGGCCAGGCCGGCAATGTCCGGCACCCCCAGGCGCTGCGACAGGCCGCTCGACAGCGCAGTGCGCATCTCATCGCTCAGCGGCCCACTCCAGCGCTCGGTATCGAGCACGGCCACACCGCTGTCACCCTGGCGCACCACCATGGATTGCTGGTCCAGTTGCGCCGGCACGCCCACGGGCAGCACCTCGATCAGGAAAGGCACCGCTGCCTGCCCTGCAGGCGCAGGGCTTTCGGGTGGCAACAGCGTGTAGTAATGCACGGGCGCAGAGCTGCAGCCGGCCATGACGGCAGCGGCAGCCAGCCAACCGGCCAGGCGAAAGGATCGGATCATGGAAGCATCTCCCGGGAATGGTCGCGCCCGCTGCCGGACATTGGCGGCTGCTGCGCAGGCAGGCCGCGCAGCAGCGCATCCGGACTGCGGCCCAGCACATCGGTCAGTGTCTGTAGAGAGCGGGTGGCCCGCTGGATACCCAGCAGGGTTTCGTTGAGGTTCTGCTGCAGGGGCGCATCCTCGGACAACATGCTGCCCGTCGACCTGAGCGTGCGCTGGGCTTGCTCAAGCGTGCCGGCCACATCCGGCAGCACTTGACCATTGATCTGCGCCAACGTGCGGTCGAGATTGGCCAGCGACGCATTCAGGTTACGGCCGATATCCACGAAAGGAATGCGATCGATCTTGGCCACGATGCTGCTGATCTGTTCTTCCAGATGACCAAAGCCGCTGTCTATCGTCGGCAGCACCAGCGGATCGGCATCCGGGTTGAACGCCACAGGAACCGCGTCGGGCACGAAATTGAGCGAGATGTAGAGCTGCCCCGTCAGCAGATTGCCGGTATTGGCCTGTGCCCGCAGGCCATGCGCCACCAGCGTCGCCAGGAAGTCGGCCATCTGCGCATCGGTATCGCCTTCCAGGCGGGTCAGCTTGTTGAGGACCGGCCCGAGCCGCTGCGGATAGACCATCACGCCGACCACGGTCGGGAAACGCTTGGTCGTTTCATCGTAGTCCAGGCTCAGCGACATCACCTTGCCCAGATTGACACCGGAGAACAGTACCGGCGCACCGATGGCCAAGCCACGCAGGGATTGCTGGAAGCGCAACTCAAGATACTGCCCGGGTCCATCGGGCGGTGCCAGTGCCGTCGCCTCATCAGGGGACAACGCAAACACGCTGTGCTCTTGCGCCTGTTCGCCATTGCCCAGGGTAGGCTGATGGAACGCGATACCGCCCGCCAGGATCGAGGCCAGGGACTCGGTCTGCAGGTTCAGTCCGTTGGCACCCAGGGTCAGGTCGACACCGCTGGCATTCCAGAACCGGGTATCGGTGCGGACATACTTGTCGTAGGGAGCATCGACGAAAATCTGGACATTCACGCGCCGGCCGCTTTCATCGAGACTGTAGGCAGCGACACGGCCGACCGGGATACGGCGGTAGTAGACCGGCGAGCCGATATCCAGCGAGCCCAGATCCTGGGCATGCAGGATGAACGAGCGCCCAGGCGTGCCCGTAATGACAGTGGGCGGGTTTTCCAGCCCGACGAACTTGCGGGCGGTTTCTTCGCTCTGGCCCAGATCCACGGCGATATACGCCCCCGAGAGCAGCGTATCGATTCCCGATACCCCGCTCATGCCGATACGGGGCCTCACGACCCAGAAGCGCGTGTCTTCGCGTGTCAGCTTGAGACCGGTCTTGATCATGTTGACAGTGACCAGCACCTCCTTGCCGTCATCGCTCAACTCAATGGCAGACACGCCCCCGACCGTGACATCCTTGTATTTGACTGGCGTCTTGCCGGCTTCGAGCCCGGTCGCCGTGGCAAAGGAAATCGTGATCACCGGCCCTTTCGAGAGCCAGGTATTGACCAGCATCGACAGGCCGATCAGGGCGGCCACCACGGGCACCAGCCACACCAGCGACACTCGGCGGGTAGGGCGGCGCGTGATCGTCGGCTCCGCAGGCGTGGGCAGGCGTTCTTGCGAATCAGTCATTTTCCTCGACATCCCAGATCAGGCGTGGATCGAAACTCATGGCGGACAACATGGTGAGAATCACCACGGCACCGAAAAACAGTATGCCGATGCGCGGCTCGATGTCACTGAGCGCCTGGAATTTGACCAGCGCCGCAATCACAGCCACCACCAGCACATCAAGCATGGACCAGTAGCCGACCAGCTCGACCAGGCGATACAGCCGGGCCCTTTCCCGCATGGCCCAGCGGCTGCGCCGCTGGGTGGTCACCAACAACAATGCCATGACCAGGAACTTGGTGCAGGGCACGGCCACGCTGGCCGTGAAAATCACCAGGGCAATGCCGTACGAGCCGCTGCTCCAGAATTCGACCACACCATGCATGATGGTGCTGTCCAGATGATTACCCAGCAGACTGGTATACATCACGGGCAGCACATTGGCTGGAATGTAACAGATCATGCCGGCGATCAGAAAAGCCCAGGCCCGCATGATGCTGTTGGGCCGACGGCTGTGCAATGCCGCGCCGCAGCGCGGACAGCGTACGTGGGGATCTGACGTCGCTTCGCTGACCAGACCGCAGGCCTCGCAGCCTGTCACCCCCAGTTGACGCGCCCGCGGCAGGCACTCCAGCGGGCCGTCGTCTTGCATGCTCATGCCGCCGCCTCGTCGTGCAGGGCCCGGCGCTCGGTCATCTGCCACAGATCCTGCAGATCCCGCTTGGCAATCAGCACGATCAGTACCATCAGGACTGCCGTGGCCCAGATACCGGCACCGGGCGCAACATCCATATAACCGGACAGCTTGATGACTGCCACCATGATGCCCAGCAGGGCCACCTCCACCATGCTCCAGGGGCGCAGTGCCACCAGCATGCGCATCGCAGTGGCAAAACCGGGCGCACGCCGTCCCCGGCGGGCATGGATCAGCACCCAGCCGAGCAGGGAAATCTGCATGAACGGCACGATAATGACGGTCATCGCCGCCGGGATGGCTATCGGCGCGACCAGTCCGTAATCCAGCGCCACGGCAGCCTGCCAGAGCGTGGCATCGTTGCTCAGGCCCTGGAAGCTGATGTGGATCACCGGGTTGATATTGGCGATCACGAAGACAATGGCTGCCGCGACCGTCAGCGCCAGCCAGCGATCCAGATCCAGCCTGCTGCTGCGATACAGCACGGCAGCGCAGACCGGACAACTGGCCGCTTCACCAGATGCCAACTGGCGACGCCGGTATACGGTGTCGCAATGTTCGCACGCGATCAGGTCGGGATATGTCTTCATGAGCGGGCATTATCCGGGAAATCCGGCCTGCCCGTCCAGAAAAGCAGGGTAAACCGACGATCAGGCCGACAGCGCCTGCATCTGTGCGTAGAGATCGGCCTTGCCTTCGAAACCGATACCCGGCAGTTCCGGCAGGGTCACATAGCCATCGACCACCTTGACGCCATCGGGGAATCCGCCGAACGGCTGGAACAGATCCGGGTAGGATTCGTTGCCGCCCAGGCCCAGGCCAGCCGCGATGTTCAGCGACATCTGGTGCCCGCCGTGCGGGATGCAGCGCGATGGCGACCAGCCATGCTCATGCAGCATGTCAAGCGTGCGCAGATACTCCACGAGGCCGTAGCTGAGCGCACAATCGAATTGCAGCCAGTCACGATCGGGACGCATGCCACCATGACGGATCAGATTGCGCGCATCCTGCATCGAGAACAGGTTTTCGCCCGTGGCCATGGGGTTGCGGTAATAGTTGCGCAGCGTGGCCTGCAGCTCGAAATCGAGCGGATCGCCCGCCTCTTCGTACCAGAACAGGTCGTACTGGGACAGCGCCTTGGCATAGCTGATGGCCGTGTCAAGGTCGAAGCGGCCATTGGCATCCACACACAGCTTCTGCCCATCCTGCAAAATGCTGAGGATGGAATCGATGCGGCGCAGGTCTTCGTCCAGCGAAGCGCCGCCGATTTTCTTCTTGACCACCGTATAGCCCCGGTCGATGTAGCTGCGCATCTCGTCCTTGAGCTTGCCATGATCCTGGCCGGGGTAGTAATAGCCACCGGCTGCGTACACGAACACACGGGGATCGGGCCGGCCATTGCCGTAGCGCTCGGCCAGCAACTGGAACAGCGGCTTGCCTTCGATCTTGGCCACGGCATCCCAGATCGCCATGTCGATGGTGCCGATCGCCACCGAGCGCTCGCCGTGGCCGCCGGGCTTCTCGTTGGTGAACAGGGTATTCCAGACTTTGTGCGGATCGAGATTGCGACCGGTGTCATCGACCAGCGACTCGGGATCGGCCTCGAGCAGGCGCGGAATGAAGCGCTCGCGCATGAGCTGGCCCTGACCGTAGCGGCCATTGGAATTGAAGCCATACCCGACCACCGGCTTGCCATCGCGGATCACATCGGTAATGACCGCCACCAGGCTCAGGGTCATCTTGCTGAAATCGATATAGGCGTTGCGGATGGGGGAACTGATCGGGAGCGTCTGCTCCCTGATTTCGACGATTCTCATCATGATCTCCTCGGATGGAACCGTTATGATCGTCCTGCGCAGCGACATTGACCAATGCCGTTTTTTTTCCTTTCCATGCTTTCCAGGCACTAGCACGCGATGACATCATGAACATGACCTGGCTCGAAGATTTCCTGACCCTGGCGGCAACCGGCAACTTCTCGCGGGCGGCTGACGACAGGCATGTCACGCAGCCGGCCTTCGGGCGGCGTGTGCGGGCACTGGAGGAATGGCTGGGCGCGGAACTGTTCGACCGCAGTTCGCAGCCGGTGCAGTTGACCGAGGCCGGGCTGTGGTTTCACGACACGGCACGCAATCTGCTGGCCGAGATGCACCGCCTGCCCGGCGAGGCACGTGCCGTGGCAGAAGCGGCATCCAGCCGGCTGCGCTTTGCCGCCACGCATGCCCTGTCGCTGACCTTCGTGCCGGACTGGCTGCGCCGCTTCGACGTCTACACGCTGGCCGGCAACCTGCAGCTCGAATCCGACATGCTGCGCCGCTGCGAGACACTGCTGGCACAGCGGCGCGTACAGTTCGTGCTGTGTCATGCCCATGCGCAGGCCGGTAGCCCGATGGAACAGGCCGGCCATATCTCGATGGCGGTCGGCCACGATACGCTGCTGCCGGTCAGTGCCGCAGGCTCGGGCGATCAGACATCACGCCACAGCCTCGACGATACGACGGCTCCCCTGCTGGCCTACAGCGACGAGTCCGGCCTGGGCCACATCCTGGCTGCCGCCTGCCCTGCCGCACAGTTGCGCCTGGCAGCCCATACCGTCTTTACAGCCCACCTAGCATCGGTGCTGCGCACCATGGCACTGGATGGCCGGGGCGTGGCCTGGCTGCCATTCAGCCTGATCGCACCCGACCTGGATGCCGGCCGGCTGCAACCGGCGGGCGGCCCGCAATGGCAGGTTCCGCTGGAAATCCGCCTCTACCGCAACCCGGCTCCGCTCGGGAAAACGGCTGAAGCGCTCTGGGCTGCCGTCGGCGCACAGGCATAAATGGGTACATTCGTTCGACTCGACAAAGCGCTCTCGCCTTATTTATTCAAGGCCATTGACGCTGCCCGGCGCAGTGAACTGACGCTGACCAGAAAATACGATCTCGAAAATTTTCACATTCTTTTTGAAGATATCGTCCACCAGAACAACGGCCGGCAGTATTACACCATCAGCTTTTATGCTGCCGAGGTCACGCCGGATAACTGGATGGACGCTTCGCCTCAGTCCCACGGTGGAATCAATGTCGATATCGATCTCGACACGCTGGCGATCATTCAGGTCTACGGTGATCGCTAGCGCGTGACGCCGTCACGGCCCCTTCCAGCCGCAACAGCGCACGCGCCTGCCGCTCCTGCTCACGCCCTGCTTCCTGCAGGTTGTCGCGCACCGAACGGACATGCTCCAGTGCCGCACGCTGGGCCGCCTCGGGCCGGCGCTGCTCGATGGCCCTGAAAATCCGCAGGTGCTGGCGGTCGATCTGCGCCTTGTAGAGTGGCCGGCCATACAGATGGCTGACCGAGGCATGCACACTGCCCAGCATCAGTTCGCTGAGCGAATCCAGGGTATGCACCAGCACCGGATTGTCAGCCGCCTCACTGATGGCACGGTGAAAGGCATGATCGCGCCGCGCATGCTCTTCTGCCGGCAAGACCTGTCCGGAAGGCAACGACTGTGCCTGCTGCCACGCCTCGAAGGCGCGGCGGATCAACACCATGTCGGCCTGGGTGGCCCGCGCAGCAGCCAGCCGGGCCGCCTCGGCCTCGAGCAATGCACGAACCTCCAGCAGGTCATACAGCGTACGGGGCTGGGAAGCGAACAGGTGCATCAGCGGGGAGGACTCACGCCCTGCGCCCAGACTGGCCACAAATGAGCCCCGACCATGCTCGGTACGGATCAGCCCGCGACCACGCAGAATGCGCAGTCCCTCGCGCAGCGCCGTGCGCGAGCAGCCGAACCGTTCCATCAACTGCCGCTCGGACGGCAATGCCTGCCCCGGCCTCAGCACGCTATCGACGATCAATTTCTCGACATGCCCGACCACGCGTTCCGCCACACTGGGCGGTCTTGAATTACTGGTCATACCAGTAGAACTCCCTTGTCAGGTAAATCAACAAATCCCTTTTATTTCATCAATCAATAAAGCACCAAGGGATAACGATAACCCGAAAAACTGGTACGACCTCCAGGAACAGGGCTTGAGCTGCCTGCCCAGGCTCCCGATAATCATTGCATACCTATACCTATCTACCCTGGAAGAGACAGCCATGAACATCCTGTACGACCCGCGTCTGGATGGCGTCCTGCCGGACGTTGACCGCCCGGCCCTGATCGAGGCGTTGCGCCAGGCCGCACCGGGCCTGACGATCCTGCACGAAACAGAACAGTTGCGCCCCTACGAGTGCGACGGACTGTCTGCCTACCGCACCACGCCACTGCTGGCTGTCCTGCCCGAGCGGGTAGAGCAGGTCGCGGCCATCCTGCGCACCTGTCGAGACATGGGTGTGCCGGTCGTGGCACGCGGTGCCGGGACCGGCCTGTCGGGCGGCGCGCTACCGCTGGCCCAGGGCGTGTTGCTGGTCATGGCCCGCTTCAAGCGCATCCTCGATATCCATCCGGAAGGCCGCTATGCTCGTGTACAGCCGGGTGTGCGCAACCTGGCGATTTCACAGGCGGCAGCACCGCATGGCCTGTACTATGCGCCCGATCCTTCCTCGCAGATTGCCTGCTCGATCGGTGGCAATGTGGCCGAGAATGCCGGCGGCGTCCACTGCCTGAAATACGGCCTGACCGTTCACAACGTGCTCAAGGTCGAGATGCTGACCATCGATGCCGAGCCTGTCACGCTTGGCAGCGATGCACTGGATGCAGCAGGCTTCGATCTGCTGGCGCTGTTTACCGGCTCGGAAGGTATGCTGGGGGTGGTCACGGAAGTCACCGTACGACTGCTGCCCCGTCCCGTGGTCGCCAAGGTGCTGATGGCCAGCTTCGACGATGTCGAGAAAGCAGGCCGGGCCGTGGGTGACATCATTGCCGCCGGCATCATTCCGGGCGGACTGGAGATGATGGACCGGCTCTCGATCCACGCCGCCGAGGACTTCATCCATGCCGGCTATCCGCTCGATGCCGAAGCCATCCTGCTGTGCGAACTGGACGGTGTCGAATCCGATGTCGACGAGGACTGTACTCTGGTGCGCGATGTGCTGGCACGAGCGGGTGCCACCGACATCCGGCAGGCCCGTGACGAAGCCGAGCGGGCGCGCTTCTGGGCTGGCCGCAAGAATGCCTTCCCTGCCGTGGGCCGCATTTCTCCGGACTATTACTGCATGGATGGCACGATTCCGCGTCGGGCGCTGCCGGGCGTCTTGCAAGGCATTGCCGCACTGTCGGAAGAATACGGCCTGCGCGTGGCCAACGTCTTTCATGCCGGCGACGGCAACATGCATCCCCTGATCCTGTTCGACGCCAACCGGCCGGGCGAACTGGAACGCGCTGAAGCGCTGGGCGGCCGGATCCTTGAACTGTGCGTGGAGGTCGGCGGCAGCATCACCGGCGAGCACGGCGTGGGCCGCGAAAAAATCAACCAGATGTGCGCCCAGTTCAACAGCGAGGAAATCACCTTTTTCCATGCGGTCAAGGCGGCCTTCGACGAGGCCGGGCTGCTCAATCCCGGCAAGAACATTCCAACCCTGCACCGCTGCGCCGAATTCGGTGCGATGCACGTTCATCATGGCCAACTGCCACACCCCGAACTGGAGCGTTTCTGATGACTGCCGCACCCGATACCTCACGTCTGCCCATCGATTTCCAGACCGACCAGGACCATGACGACAGCCTCCACCTGCTTGAGCAGGTACGCACCGCCCTGCGTAACAGTACCCCGCTCGACATCCGGGGCGGCGGCAGCAAGCACTTCCTGGGACGTCCGCGCCGGGGTGTCCCCATAGACACCACCCGCCATCGCGGCATTGTTTCCTACGATCCGACCGAACTCATCATCACGGCACGCGCCGGCACCCCGCTGGCCGAGCTGGAAAGCGTACTGGCGCGTGGCGGCCAGATGCTGGCCTGTGAGGCCCCCGCCTTCGGCCCTGCAGCCACCATAGGCGGCATGGTTGCAGCCGGGCTATCAGGGCCACGCCGCCCATGGGCCGGTGCCGTGCGAGATTTCGTGCTGGGCACGCGCCTGATCAGCGGCCTGGGCACCTACCTGCGCTTTGGTGGCGAAGTCATGAAGAATGTGGCCGGCTACGATATATCGCGCCTGCTGGCAGGCAGTCATGGCTGCCTGGGGCTGATCACCGAAGTTTCTTTCAAGGTGCTGCCGCAACCGCGCTGCAGCATCAGCGTGGCGCAACCCATGCCACCCGACAAGGCACTGGCGCGGCTGCGCGAATGGGGACAGCAACCGTTGCCGATCAGCGCCGCCAGCCATGATGGCTATGCCCTGTACCTGCGCTTCGAGGGCAATGACGGCTCGGTGCGCGCCGCCTGTGACCGCATCGGCGGCGACCGTCTCGATGACGACTGGTGGCAGTCACTGCGCGAACATCGCCTGCCTTTTTTCGCGACGACAGACGACCCCCGTCCTCTGTGGCGTCTGTCCGTGCCATCCTGGCAGCCGCCACTGGATCTGCCGGGAGATCAGTGGGTGGACTGGGGCGGTGCCCAGCGCTGGCTACGCAGCGAAGCACCGCCACATGACATCCAGCACCTGGCCCAGACGGCCGGCGGCCATGCCACCTGTTTCACGGCCGGCCAGGCCGACAGCCCTTTCCAGCCCCTGCCGCCGGCCCTGATGCACCTGCACCGCAACCTGAAAGCCAGGCTCGATCCGCACGGCATTTTCAATCCCGGGCGGATGTACGCCGAATTCTGAGAGCCGATCATGCAAACCAATCTGAGCGCTGCCGCCCAAGCCCTGCCCCATGCGCAAGAAGCCGAGCGCATCCTGCGCAGTTGCGTGCACTGCGGCTTCTGCAATGCCACCTGCCCGACCTACCAGGAGCTGGGCGATGAACTCGATGGCCCGCGCGGGCGCATTTACCTGATCAAGCAATTCCTCGAACACGACACGGCGGGCCCCACCACCCGTGCGCATCTCGACCGCTGCCTGAGCTGCCGCAACTGCGAAACCACCTGTCCCTCGGGCGTGGAATACCATGCCCTGCTGGACATTGGCCGGGCCGCACTGGAGGCTCATGCGCCACGCCCCTGGCGCGAGCGCCTGCTGCGTACCGGATTGCGTGCCGCCCTGCCTCGCCCCGCGCTCTTCGCCTTGCTGCTGCGAGCCGGACAGGGCCTGCGCGCGTTGCTGCCACAGGTACTGTCCAGCAAGATCCCGACGCGCATCACAAAGCCAGGACGACGCCCTGCCCCGCGCCATGCACGCCGCATGCTGATGCTGGAGGGCTGCGTACAGCCGTCCCTGTCGCCCAACACCAATGCCGCCGCCGCACGTGTGCTCGACCGGCTCGGCATCAGTATCGTGCCGGTCACCGAGGCAGGCTGCTGCGGTGCCATCGACTATCACATGAATGCCCAGGAAACGGGCCTGGCGCGTGCCCGCCGCAACATCGACCTCTGGTGGCCGTTGCTGCAACAGGGTGCCGACACGCTCATCCAGACGGCCAGCGGCTGCGGTGCCTTCGTCAAGGAATACGGCAGGATGCTGAGCGACGATCCCGATTACGCAGACAAAGCCCGGCACATCAGCGCCAGCACCAAAGACCTGTTCGAGGTGCTGGCCGAAGCCGACCTGGAGGCCATCCAGATCCAGGCTGAACGACGCATTGCCTTTCACTGCCCCTGTACCCTGCAGCATGCCCAGAAGCTCGGCCCCCTGGCCGATCAGGTACTGACCCGTCTGGGATTCAATCTGACCGCCGTGCCGGACGCACACCTGTGCTGCGGGTCTTCAGGCACCTACTCGATTACCGAGCCGGTGCTGTCGAAAAAATTGCGCGACAACAAGCTGGACGCCCTGGAAAGCGGCCATCCCGACCTGATCGTGACCGCCAATATCGGCTGCCAGACCCATCTGGATGGTGCCGGCCGCACCCCCGTGCGGCACTGGATCGAGCTGGTCGATGCCGCACTGGCCTCGCAAAAGGCATAACAGGCCAGCGCCAGCCTCGCAGCAGACCTGAATGTGACCAGAGAGCCTGTCAGGCCTGCAATGAGGCCATGTCGATCACGAAGCGGTAGCGCACATCGGACCGCTCCATGCGCTCGAATGCTTCGTTGATCTCGTCCATGCGGATCATCTCGCACTCCGGCAGGATATTCTTCTCGGCGCAAAAATCCAGCATCTCCTGCGTCTCGCGGATGCCGCCGATCAGCGAACCGGCCACTCGCCGGCGACCCAGCACCAGCGGCACCGTGCTCGGCTCATCAAGCGGGCCGATCTGCCCCACCAGAGTCAGGGTGCCGTCGATATCGAGCAACGGCAGGTAGGGATTCAGATCGTGCTTGACCGGCACGGTATCGATGATCAGGTCGAACGAGGATTGTGCCGCCGCCATGGCCTTTTCATCCGATGACACCAGGAAGGCATGCGCCCCCAGCGCCTTCGCATCGGCCGCCTTGGCATCGGTACGACCCAATACGGTCACCTGCGCGCCCATGCCCACCGCCAGCTTGACGGCCATGTGGCCCAGCCCGCCCAGCCCGACCACCGCCACGCGGCTGCCCGGCCCGACGTTCCAGGTACGCAGCGGAGAATAGGTCGTGATGCCGGCGCACAGCAGCGGTGCCACACGCGACAGGTCCAGGCCATCGGGCACCGACAGCACAAACTCTTCGCGCACCACCAGATGCTTGGAATAGCCGCCCTGGGTCGCCTCGCCGGTGACCCGATCCGGGCTGGAGTAGGTGCCGGTCATGCCTTCGCGGCAGTACTGCTCCTCGCCATGCTCGCACTGATCGCATTCCCGGCAGGAGTCCACCATGCAGCCCACGGCGACTTTATCGCCCACCTTGTAGCGCTTGACGGCAGAACCCACTGCCGTGACACGCCCCACGATCTCGTGGCCGGGCACGACCGGATACAGGGTCCAGCCCCAGTCATTGCGGGCCGTGTGCAGGTCGGAGTGACAGACGCCGCAATACTGCACCTCAAGCGCCACATCATGGGCACGCAGTTCGCGGCGTTCGAATACATGGGGAGCCAGGGCGGAGTCGGGGCCCTGCGCGGCATAACCGATGGTTTGCATGATGATCCTTGTAAAAAGTAAACGGGCGGATGTGCCCATATAGTACACATCCGCCCGCTCTGAAAAACAGCCCGGTATCTTATATGAACTGTCCCAAAATGTCGGATTCAACGTTCAACTTCGGGAACAGATCAATCGACCGGGCTTATCATCCGTTCGTTAATCAGAAATGAGCATCGATATCCACCACGTCGATCAGCTTGTGGTTGACGAACTCCTTGAGGCCCAGGCCCAGCAACTCGCGACCATAGCCGGAGCGGCGGATGCCGCCGAACGGCAGGTCGGCCTCGACCTTGGTCGGGTGGTTGATGAACACCATCCCGGTCGACACGCGCTGTGCCACCTTCTTGCCGTTTTCGATATCGGTGGTGAAGACCGAACCACCCAGGCCAAACGGCGAATCATTGGCGATGCGCACGGCATCATCTTCGTCCTTGGCGCGGAACAGCATCGACACAGGGCCGAAGAATTCCCAGTAGCGGGCAGGATTGTCTTCGGCCAGGTCGGTCAGGATGGTCGGCTGCACGAAAGCACCCTGCGCCGGCACGGCCGGGCCGACGGCCTCGGCCTTGGCACCCAGCTTGATGGCTTCCTCGATTTTTTCACGCACTTCGTCGGCAGCACTCTGCGAGGACAGCGGTGCCAGCGTGGTGGCGGCATCAAACGGGTCGCCCGCCACCAGGCCTGCCACACCAGCACGGTAGCGCTCGAGGAAGGCATCGTAGAGTTCATCGACGATGATCATGCGCTTGGACGAGCAGCACACCTGGCCACCGTTCCAGTGGCGACCGAACACGGCCCATTTGACGGCCTTGTCCAGATCGGCATCGGCCAGCACGATGAAGGCATCGGCACCGCCCAGTTCCATGGTCGATTTCTTGAGCGCCTTGCCAGCCTGCGCTGCCACGATGGCACCCGCGCCTTCGGAGCCGGTCAGGGCCACACCATGCACGCGCGGATCATTGATGATGCGCTCGATATGGCTGCGCGTGGCATACAGGTTGATGAAGGCCCCTTCCGGCAGGCCGGCCTCACGCATCAGGCCCTCGAAGGCAGCAGCGCTCTGCGGCACGTTGGAGGCGTGCTTGAGCAGCAGCGTATTGCCGGCAGACAGTTGCGGGGCCAGGATGCGGGCGATCTGGTAATAGGGGAAATTCCAGGGTTCGATGGCGAGGATGACGCCCAGCGGCTCATGCACCAGCACGGCTTCGCCTTCTTCCGGATCCAGCACCGGCAGTTTTTCGGGCTCGAGCAGTTTCTCGGCGTTGCGGACGTAATATTCGAGAATCTTGGCCGACAGTTCAACCTCGCCCTGTGCCTCGGTATACAGCTTGCCCATTTCCATGGTCAGCAGCTTGGCATAGTGCTTGGCATCGCGGCGCAGCAGGTCGGCTGCCCGCTGCAGGATGCGCCCACGCTCGGCGAACGATGTCTCACGCCACGCCAGAAAAGCCTTGTGTGCCTGGTCAATGGCACCATCGACCGATGCATCGGTTGCATCGGGGAACGTCTTGATGGTTTCGCCAGTGTAGGGATTGATGCTTGCGTAAGTCATGTTGCAGTCCTTTATATGAGTTGCAAGACTACTTTAATCCTCCAAACACGTCTGCGACATGACGAAGGTCAGCAGTCCCCCTCCCTTTTGAAACAAAAAGAAACCAGATTTTCCACGATCCAGCAGCATCACTCACCAACCGGCATCGACCGCAAGACCAAGCGTGTGATCTCCGAAGGCCGTCCCAGCCGGATCGGAAAACCATTCCACAGGCCTGCACCGTTGCTCACATAAAGTTGCATCGCCCCGACCCGGTACAGACCCGACACATAGCCCTCGTTGGCCAGTTGCGTGGCCAGATGCAGGCCCAGCACCTGCCCGCCATGGGTATGTCCCGACAGTTGCAGATCCGCGCCGGCCTGCGCGTAGGCATCCGCCCCGACAGGCCGGTGACTCATCAGGATCACGGCATCTGTCTCGGGGACACCGGCCAGCGCCGCCCCGATATCAGGTTCTGGCAATCCGAACTGGGCCGCAACCGGATCAGTCACTCCCGCCACCACCAGTGTGCTGTCGCCCACCGGCAGCACGACATGCGCATTGGGTAGCATGCGCAATCCGAGCCGTTCAAATGCTGCCATCCAGCCCTGGTACTCGGCGTAGTACTCATGATTGCCCGGAATGGCGAAGACACCGTGGCGCGCCTGCAGCTGCGCCAACGGGCGCACGTCGTCGGCACGTGCCTCGGGCGTGCCATCAACCAGATCCCCGGTCACCAGCGTCAGGTCGGGAGACAGCGCATTGGTCCGCGCCACCACAGCCTCCATCCAGGGCCGCTGCAGCAGGCGACTGGCGTGCAGGTCAGTCAGTTGCACGACCGTAAACCCGTCCAGCGCGGTCGGCAGCCCAGGCAATTCGATTTCCACCGTGCGCACCTCCGGCACACGCACGGCCTGCCAGACACCGACGCCGGCCAGTACGGCCGAAGTCACCGCCAGCACCAGCCGCAGCCCCCCGCTACCGAACAGCGTGTCTGACACCCGCCGGGAAAGTGGCCTTGTCACCCAGCCCAGCACATCCCTCAGCAACAGCAGTGCAGCCAGCAGGATCAGCGTGCCGAATGCCCAGCCCAGCACCAACAAGACCGTAGCCGGCACTTCGGGAGACGACATGGTGCCGAAAAATGTCCGGGTCACCAGGTGATGCTCGGCCACCAGCAACAGCACGCCAGCAAGAACAACCTTGCCTGGTCGCTGCCAGGGCAAGGGCAAGACAAAACGCCAGATGACATACAGGGCAATCAAACCACTGACAACATGAAACATGGCATCAACCCTGCGTATGTGTATCTGCGTCCAGCGCCTCACCGATCGCATAGAAACGGCCACCGGCAATGTAGTGCAGGCTGCGCAATGCCGGATCGGCACGCTCGAAGTGCCAGTGCCCGTCGCGGAACACCCGCGTATCCGCCCAGGCTCCTACGACTTCGGCAATGAACAGATCGTAGGTCTGCTGGTTGTGCGGCTCGGGAATCAGCCGGCAAGCCAGCCAGGCCGAACACCCCGCCACGAACGGCAACGCCTGCCCATCGATCCCGAACAGTTCGACACCGCTGCGCACCAGCTTGTCCGGTGCCGTGTGCAGGCTGCGATGACCGACCTGGTAAGTCAGTTCCAGTTGTGCCACCGTCGGCACCTGGATCACGAAGCAACCACTTTGCTCGACCAGATCCCGCGTCCTGGCGATCTTGTCGAGCACGATCGTGAGCTTGGGCGGATCAAAATCAAGCGCGCAGGCCCAGGACGCCGCCATGACATCATCCACCCCGTCATGGCGTGCGGAAACCAGGATGGTCGGCCCATGGTTGAGCAGGCGAAACGCCTTGTCCAAGGGCACTGCTGCAATATGTTCATGCATCGTCGTCTATCTCTTTCTCTGTCTTGGTATCGTCTACTGGCATCGGCCCTGATCAGCGGGTGGCGCTGCCCTGCCGGGGATGGTCGCGGTAGAACAGTGTCCACTCCTCGATTTCCGTCCCGTCGGGCAGGTGGCATACACCGTACTCGCCACCATCCTCGCCCTTGAGGATCTCGATCTTGCCGCCCTGCTCGATGCAATAGACCGACGCAGGATTGGCCATGCCGATCATAGGTGGCGCTTCCCGTTGCGGCGGCTCGACTGCGCAGGCCGACAGGCCTGCCGCCATGGAGACGGCCAGCAGGCCCAGGGATCGGGAATGGCGGGATGTACGAGGGTTCATGAGTCGACTCCTTTTGATCCGGATATCCAGGATGGAAATACGATCATAGCTGGAATGGAATTACACTGTTCATAAACACAGCCTTTCATGCAATTCCATTCCTGTCATCTGATTCCCATTGTGATCACCCTGCGCCCATGACAACCCTGGACCTGTTTCGCGATGCCGCTCCCGGCGAATTCGAGCGTATCGGCCCCGGTGCCTGCATCCTGCGTGGTTTTGCACTCGCGGGCGAAGACGGGTTGCTGTCGGCACTGGCCTCTATCGAGGCTGAAGCGCCTTTCCGCCGCATCAACACGCCGGGTGGCCGCCCTATGTCGGTCATGCTCACCAGTTGTGGCCCCCTAGGCTGGACATCGGATCGATATGGCTATCGCTACAGCTGCGTCCATCCCGATACCCGCCGTCCCTGGCCCGCCATGCCACCCGCGCTGCGGCAACTGGCCTGCAATGCGGCCGACGCCGCCGGTTTTCCCGGCTTCGAGCCGGATGCCTGCCTCATCAACCGCTACCTGCCGGGTGCCCGGATGTCGCTGCACCAGGACAGGGATGAGCGCGACCTGCGGGCCCCGATTGTCTCCGTGTCGCTGGGCATGAGCGCCACCTTCCTGTTCGGTGGCCTGCAACGCGCCGAGCGTACCGCCCATGTGCCGCTGCATCATGGCGACGTGGCCGTGTGGGGCGGCCCCGACCGACTGCGCTACCATGGCATCATGCCGCTGCCGCACCATCCCCATCCGGTACTGGGCGCGCAGCGCATCAACCTGACATTCCGCAAGGCAAGCTGAGGCCATGACTGCCACTACATTCCTGCTGCAACGCCAGCCCTCGCCGCTTGGCGAGATGCTGATCGTCACCGACGAACAGGACCGACTGCGGGCGCTGGACTGGTTCGACCACGAAGACAGCCTGCGCCAATTGCTGCGCCGCCAGAATCCCCGCCTAGACCTGACATTGCGCGACAGCACGCAGGACAGTACCGCCACCCTGGCCCTGAGGGCCTATTTCGAGGGGCGTCTCGATGCCATCGACCATCTGGATATTGCCACCGGCGGCACCGACTTCCAGCGCCAGGTCTGGACCATATTGCGGACCATTCCGTGCGGCACCACGATCAGCTACCGTACCCTGGCCGAGCGCATCGGCCGTCCCAAGGCTGTCCGCGCCGTCGGGCTGGCCAACGGTGCCAATCCGATCAGCATCGTCGTGCCCTGCCACCGGGTTATCGGTGCGAATCACACACTGACAGGTTATGGTGGCGGCCTGCCACGCAAGGCCTGGCTACTGGCGCATGAGGGCGCACAGGCGGCGGGAGGACAAGCATCTCTTTGGGACACACCATGACTTTTTCCGACACCCTGCCAGGCCACACCGAGCCGACCGATCTGACACGTTATTTCGAAGAGGTCGAGCACGCCAGCCTGCACCTGCCGCAAGATCACTCGCAGCAGTTACTAACCTGGGCAGAAGCACAGCACCTGTCGCAGCAGATGCATTTTCATCCGCTCATGCGACAGCTCGGCGGCCTTATCCTGGACGATGTCCAGACCAGCAATCACCACCTGTATGTCTCGACCGGACCGCTGCGCGGCGCAATCTGCTGGCTCTCCCATGATGGCGCAAGCCGCATCGTATATGCATCACTGTCCGACTTTCTGTCGGCCGCCATCGCGGCCAGAGCAGAACACCAGATTCTGGAAGACCGGCACCCTGAGTTATCGCCCATTGCCGAAGACCAGCATGCGCTGGGCCACTGGATCCTGACGATGCTGGAGGAAGCCGATGCCGATGTGCGGGTGCCGGCGCTGATCCCCTCGCTTGATCTGACCGATCTTGCCTTGCTGCACCAACTGGCCAGCCACGAAGATTTTTATATTGCAGAAGCGATAGCGCTGGAAATCTGCAGACGGCCGCACAAGGCACTGGCCGAGGTTGCGCAGACTTGCGCACAGCATCCGCATCCGCAGGCCGCCAAGGCGGGAGGACGGGCGCGTGGCATGATCAGGGGGTTGAGGGAGTGAAGGCGGGTGACGGTCGAAACACTATTCGCTGCACATGACGCCGCGATTGAAATCCCAGCGCGCGCAATTACTGTAATGCAGCGCCCCAACCGCCAACGCCAGGCCAAACAGCACACCCCCTGCGGCCATGATCCATGGCAGCGCCTTGTGGGTATCTTCCAGAAATCTGCGCCAGGGAGCCTGTCCGGGAAGCGTCATCGACACAATGCCGGCCACCCCAACGGCCTGGAAAACAATAGAGAAAAACAACCGGGGCACGCTCACAGCGGCCATCTCATCGGTTCTGGAAAGAAAGATATAGACATCGATGCCCGCCAGAATCAAGGCGGCAGCAACGCCAGCAAGAACACAAGCTCGCATGGGGCTCAACCTTTTCCGTAGCCTTGTGGCGTGACGATCTGGACATGAGGCTTGACTGGAGCGGGTGATGGGAATCGAACCCACGCTTGAGGCTTGGGAAGCCGCCGTTCTACCATTGAACTACACCCGCATTGCGAAGTGATCGCAAAGACACCGTACACAGCAGGTGTACGGCAGGTCGCAAGTGTACATCAAAATCCCCTGCCCCACCTCGCCAGCATCACACATCTCCCCACGCAATTTGCAACCTCCTGGCGAGACAGCCTGCCCTACAATTTTTGCCCCTTCGTTTTTTAGAAAGACTCATCATGCAGCACCCCGCCAGCCAACAGCCGGTCAACAAATATGTCGCGCTGGGCGCCGTCTACCGTTATCCCCACTACCGCCTCAAGCAAATCGAAAGCGCCACGCCGCTGACCGACGAAGACCAGCGCCAGTCCTTTCTCGGCCTGCACATTGCCGATCCGGCAGAACACCGCAACGCCTTGCGCGCCTCGCTCGAGGAAAACTACGGCATCACTGATCGCGACAGTCTCAAGGCCTATGTCGAATCGCTCCAGCAGGGCGACTGGATCGACGGACCTGTACATGCGCTGCTGGGCCGCATCTATCTGGCACATCGCCAGGACTTTGCAAGCCTGAGCCCCGAGCAGGTCACCCATGCATTCCTGGCTGACGGCCAGTTGCAGGCGCTGGCGGCACGCTACGATCCGATCACCGGCATCGGCTCGGCCGACGACGAGACGCGCCAGCGCTATTTTGCAGATCTGCGCCAGACGGTCGCCAGCACCTTCCTGCCCGAACAAGGTGAATATCGTGAGCATCTGACAGCGTTCTTTGAGGCACACGAAAACTGGCTGGCACCTGCCGGAGATTTTTCGATTGTCGGCTTCAACCACTCCCGCCTCATCGACATTCTCGCCAGCGCTGCCACGGCCGGTTTCCTGTCGGAGGAAGAAGCGCTGGCCCTGATCGATCACTACGGCAGCCAGATCGAACAGTTGTATCCGGACTGGCAGACCTTTTTCTTCAGTTGCCTGCTGGGCAAGCGCATGCTGGTTCCGCAGGGTGGCGGGCGTACGCTGGACAGCGATGACTACATCATCTTCGTGCGCGACATGGTGACGGCAGCGCACTTTCCGCTGGCCATCTCGGGATTGTGGCCCGACAGCGACCTGAGCCTGATTGCCGGCATGCTGGGTCAGGCCGGGCAGACCGCCAGCGCAGTGATCCAGGATGTTGCGCTGCCGGTCTTTGCCCGCTTTGACCTGGCCGAAGTCTGGCAATATGGTTCCGAGCTGCACCCGGGTGGCGAAGAAGACTCGATCTCCCTGCCCGGCGATCCCGTCGCCACGGGCTCGACCAGTTTCCAGGAGCAGGCCGAAGACCCCTTCTTTTTCAATCTGCAGGAGGGTGAAGCGCCCTTCCTGCAGGCCGACACGGGGCTGTTCAAATACATCATGCTGACGGATCGGGGCATCCACTTCTCCCATCGTCCCTTCATCTTCTTCGGCGGCATGCGCAAGCGCTTCGTGGCCTGGAGCGCGCCCATGCAGTTCACCTGCGACGCCAGCGGCCTGCTGTGCTCATTGACCGTCAAGGTCAATGGCCGCAAGCTGATCTCGTTTCCCGACAACTACGGCCGCTATGGCCTGACCGAAGAAAAGGCCATCGAGATGGACTCCAAGAAGGTCCGCGCCCTCATGCAGCAGGACGTAGACAACATGGTTGCGGCCTTTACTGCCCTGCGCGAGCAGCTTGCGCAACGCGCTGCTTGAGCGCAGCCAGTCGCTCCGGTGTCCAGCCTGACGGCGAGGTCAGGCTGGCCCAGGCATCCGCATAGTGATCGAACGCATAGACATGCCCATACCCCTTGGGCGGCTCGGTCGCCAGCATCAGATCGAAGGCCAGTTGCAGGAATGTCACCACCGGAATCCAGGTCATGTCGGGTGACACGTCCGGCCCCAGCGGAGCCTGCATCCAGGCCGGGCGGCGCCACAAGGCGCGTGGATCGAAAAAAGTCACGGCATCGCTGGCATACTGGAGAAACACGATGCGAAAGGGTCCCCAGGGCTGGGCAGCGTCATCAAGCCGGTTGTCCTGCGCCGTGAATCGCACCACCGAATCGTCACCAAAACGCGGCAGCCAGGCCGGCGAACCGGGTTGCCGGGCAGCGGTGACCGCGCGCCATGTCGGCGTGCTGAAAGGCGGCCCCGACCACAGCGCACCCTGATAGGGCGCACCGATGACCTGGTACAGATCATGGCTCTGGTCGCCATTGAGCGCCCCCAGGCTCAGGCCCTGCAAGTACAGACGCGGCCGCGCGTCGGGCGGCAGGCTGCGCCAGTGCCCATAGACGGCGGCGAACACGGCACGCGCAGTATCCACGCCGTATTGCGGATCGGCCAGCAGCGCCAGCCAGCTCAGCAGGTATGAATACTGTACCGAAACGGTGGCGACATCTCCCTGCAGCACATACTCCAGCGCCGACTGACTTTCCGGATCAACCCAGCCAGTGCCTGTCGGCGTGGCGATTACCAGGTTGCTCCGTTCGAAAGCACCGATGCGCAACAGTTCCTGCAAGGCCAGCTCGGCCCGTGCCTGAGGCGTATCGGCCGAATTCAGACCGACATAGACGCGCAACGGCTCCTGCGCAGGCAGCCCCGTCATCTCTGCAATCCGTGTCGCACCAGGACCGGCCGCAATCATGCGCCGCCCCTGCCGGCCCAGTTGCTGCCAATCCACCAGGGACCCCGGCCCACCGGTCTTGAGACGATTGGAAGGCTGGGCCACGTCATCCTCGATCAGTGCATCCAGCCCGCTGTAGATCCGATCAGCAGCACGCATGGCACGGTCGGCCAGCACACCATTGCCGATGTTCCAGAACAGCGTAGCCGTCACCACAATACCGACCAGCGCGGCGGCCGGCCGTGACAGATAGCGCCCCAGCCGTGCCGAAAACCAGCGCCGGATCCAGCCGAACAGGCGCGCCAGCGCCAGCAGCACGGCAAAGGTCAGCAACGCCAGCGCCAGGATACTCAGCGGCCCGGCACTGTCGATGGGCACCATTTCCATCCGCGCCCGCAACCGGTTCTGCCAGCCGGCCGCCCACCACAACGCCAGCGCCGCAGCGATCAGGCACAGCGCCAAGGTCAGCAGCAGGGCCACGCGCCGCACACGCTCCGGTAGCGCAGGCAGGCCCATGGCACGCCACAACCGGCGCAGCAAAACCCCCAACCCATAGCCGGCAGCCAGGCAGAAACCACCCAGCACACCCTGTATCCAGGGTTCACGCGGTACCAGGGAAGGTGTCAGCGAAGCAGCAAACAGCAATGTGCCCAGGACCAGGCCTATGCCGCACAGCGAAAACGGAGACAGATCGGTTCTGGGCATGGGCAGAGGTCCAGTCAGATATCAGGCAGGGGCTGGCGCACCGCGCCATATTCCTCGGGAAAAGTGTGCAGGGAGCTTTCCACGACCGTGACCGCACCATCGATCAGGCCGCAGCGCCCGCTGCCCGGCAAAATACCACACAGGTTGCGCAAGGCCCGCAGGTCGTCGGCCGAACCGTGGCTGCTATCAAAGCGATGCAGCAGACGCGAAAGCTGGAACGTGCCGCACTTGCAGGAAGGACACTGCCCGCACGATCCGGCCGCGAAGAAGTCGATATATTCCGACACCTTGCGCACCACGCTGGTTCCTTCGGAAATCACGATCATTGCGCCGGTGCCCAGTCGCGACTTGCGCGCCCGCACCGAATCGAAATCCAGCGCGACATCCAGATCGGCCGCCGTCAGCAGCGTATTGGACGGCCCGCCCGTGAAAACCGCCTTGAAGGCCCGCCCCTGCAGCATGCCGCCGCCATGCACGAATACCAGATCCTGCAGCGACGTGCCCATGGGCAGTTCGTACAGGCCCGGATTGAGCACATCACCGGAAAGCGAATAAAGCTTGGTGCCCGCCGCCTCACCCTGGCCCAACGACCGATACCACTCAGCCCCCCGGCTCAGGATATGCGGCACATTGGCAAAGGTCTCGACGTTGTTCACCAGCGTCGGCGCGCCACCGACACCCTGCTGCGTCGGAAACGGCGGCTTGCGGCGCGGAAACGGAAAACCGCCCTCCAGCCAGGAAATGACCGCCGTATCCTCGCCGCCGATGTAGCGCCCGGAACTCGGTGTCACGTTCAGTTCAGGCGTGCGCCCCAGACACTCGGCCACCCGCCCCAGCAACGGGCTGGTACGCCACTGTGCCACGGCCAGGCGCAGGGCCTCCAGCGCCTCGGCCTGGTGCGGATTGGCATACAGCGTGACATGGCTGGCGCGCAGCGCCACGGCAGCGATCAGCATGCCCTCGATGATCTGGTGCGGCGTATGCAGCAGCAAATGCCGATCCTTGAAGGTACCGGGCTCGTCTTCATTGCCATTGCACACGATATGGCGCACGCCATCCGGTGCCTCGACCTCGGCCATGCCGGCCCATTTTTGCCAGGTCGGAAAACCCGCGCCACCCATGCCGCGCAGGCCGGCCGCCTGCAGCGTACCGATCACGGCATCGGGTTGCGCCAGCGCCGCCTGCAACCCCTGCCCGCCACCGGCGGCCAGCCAGGCCTCCAGGTCGGCACCGACCTGCCGGGAGGGATGCAGCAACACCGGTTCGAAATCAGCCATGTGCTCAGTCATGTGCCATCTCCTGGCCCGCCGCATGGGCATGCAGGACAAAGGGTACGGCACCGTAATTCGGATACAGGCAGGGTGCTGCCGGCGCATCGACCAGCCCGGCACGAATCAGGCTGCGATGCCAATCCTGGACATGCTCGATACCCACCCGCTCTCCATGCGATAGCGGCATCATCGCCGCAGCCCGGCCAGCCCGACGCCCGAAGCACAGGATATCCAGCAGGGCATTGCCCATCAGGCGGTTGCGTCCATGAATACCACCGCTGACCTCGCCTGCGCAGTACAGCCCGGGCACGCCCGTCGCACCCTGCGCATCGATGACCACGCCGCCATTCTGATAATGCAGGGTCGGATGCACCAGCAGAGGATCCTGCGCAGGGTCGACGCCGCACTTGTGTGCGATATGCCCCAGCGTGACCAGCCGCTGCAACGCATCGGGTTGCCGTGCCAGCAGACCCGGCGTGTCGAGGAACACCCCCACCTGTCCATCATGCAGCACCCCGCGTCCCTCGGCACATTCACGCAGGATGGCGGCCGCCACCACATCGCGCGGTGCCAGCTCATCAATGAAACGCTCCCCCAGCCCGTTGACCAGATAGGTACCCGCCGAACGCACCGCCTCGGAAATCAGGCCACCGGCCAGATGGGCCGGATGTGCAATGCCGGTCGGGTGATACTGAAAGGAATCCAGTTCGCGCAGACGTGCGCCCAGCCGATAGGCCAGCACCAGGCCATCGGCGGTCGCACCATAATGATTGGACGTTGCGAACCCCTGCAAGTGCAGGCGGCCGCTGCCCCCGGTCGCCAATATCACGGCGCGGGCACGCACCAGCACCAGCCTGCGCTGCTCCAGGTCATACAGCACCGCGCCCACGCACGCGCCATGCGGGTCTGACAGCAACTCCACGACAGGATGCCGGTTGCGGACGGTGATGCCTGGATGCATTTCCACTGCCTCACGCAAAACCCTCATGATTTCCAGGCCGGTGAAGTCGCGATGGCACAGCACGCGTGGCACCTGAGTGCCGCCGGCGCGCTTGCGCACCAGACAATCCCGGTGCGGCCCGGAGGTCTCCAGGTCGAAATGTACGCCCAGCCCGATCAGCCAGCGAATGGTGTCCGGCCCGCCGCTGACCATGCCGGCGACCAGCGTGCGGTCTGCCACCTGATGTCCGCCCCGCCAGGTATCCTCGAAATGCTGCTGCAGGCTATCCTCATCGCCAACGGCCGCCTGTATCCCCCCTTCGGCCATCACGGTATTGCCATCCCCCAGTCGCAGCTTGCCGGCCAGCAGCACGCGGGCACCCGCCTGCACAGCAGCCAGCGCCGCCGCGCAGCCGGCTCCGCCGCCACCGACCACCAGCACATCGGTCTCCAGCGTCTGCACGCCGGTCAGATCACGGTCATCGACCAGCGTGCGGCTCTGCAGCAGGCGAGCCAGTTCAGGATGACAGGGGTCGCCGGCATTCGGCCCGACCTGCAGGGTCGTGCGGGCAGCAGGGGCATGATCGGGATGAAATTCGCGCAGCAATGCCTCGCGCGGCCCGGGTTCCGGTCGCAACGGCGGCTCGCCTGCCGCCAGGCGGGCCCGTGCCTGTACATAGGGAATGCCCACCACGCGCATGGACGCCCCCGCCGTCATGGTTGCGCTCCCGGTTTGCGCCCTGCGTCCGTACAGGATAATGACGCGTCCGTACCCGGATCGACCTGCATGCGTCCCGATTCGATTTCGTTCAGCCGACGCAGCAGGTCTGCCGGACGCTGAGCGCTGGCACGCTGGCGGCGCACGAACAGGCCAAGGTGATTGGGCCGGATATCTTCCGGACAGGCCAGCGAGCACAGGTTGCACATGACGCACTGGTCGAATACGTCGTCCACCGCCGCGAAATCTCCTGCCACGGCGTGCGCCACACCCTGCTGCACCGACAGTCCCTTGGGACAGGCCCGGTCACAGCCACCACAATGACGGCAATGCGCCGCCTGCGGAAAGATGCGGGCCGTCTCCTGCAGGCGTGACCAGCCGTCGCCCAGCGACGCCAGGTCGTAGACCCGGTCCTGCCCGGTCGAGAAATAATCAATGAAGCTGACCAGCATGCCCGCCTCGACCTGCGTTTCACAGGCCAGCGCGGTACGGACATCCTGCTCGCCCTCGCGCCGTACCAGGCAGCGACAGGAACCACAGACGCCCTGTCCCATGCAGCCGACATTGGCCGTCAGGGTGGCACCAGCCGCCGCATAGGCCTGGATGATAGTGGCATGAGGCGCAGCATCCAGCGCCTGGCCGTTGACGATCAGTTGCACTGTTTCAGTCACGCGACAAAACCCTTCATATAAAATGGTCGTTCGAGTGTAGCGGATGCAGTAGCCGCCCGACAGACCCTCCCGCTACAATAGCGCCCATGAACATTATCCTGAATGGCGAGCCGCACAGCGTGCCCGCTCCCTTTACCCTGTCCGCGCTGGTCGAACAGCTCGGCTACGTCGGCAAGCGCATTGCCGTCGAGCGCAATGGCGAGATCGTGCCCAAGAGCCAGTATGCCGATACGCGACTGGCTGCAGACGACCGCCTGGAAATCGTTGTCGCAGTAGGAGGCGGCTGAATCATGAGTCTGCCCGACACCAACATCGCCCCCGATACGGACGAACTGGCTGCACAGCCCAACCGCACCCATATCCGCAGCTTCGTCCACCGCCGCAGCCACATCACACAAGGTCAGCAGGAAGCGCTGGATCGCCTGACGGCACAGTGGGCGATCCCCTATACCGCGCAACGCCTGTCTGTCGAGACGGCATTCGGCCGTACCGCCCCCCTGATCCTGGAGATCGGCTTCGGCATGGGCGAAACCACCGAAAAGATCGCCCTGTCCCGCCAGGGCGACAACTTCCTGGGCGTCGAAGTCTTCAATGCCGGCGTCGGCTCCATGCTCAAGCGCATCGAGGCCAGCGGCCTGCAGAACCTGCGCATCATCCAGCATGATGCCGTCGAGGTGGTGCGCGACATGATCGCGCCCGCCAGCCTGGCTGGCGTACATATTTATTTTCCCGATCCGTGGCCCAAGAAGCGGCATCACAAACGCCGTCTGGTGCAGCCGGCCTTCATCCACCTGCTGGCCAGCAGGCTGGCACCGGGGGGCTACATTCACTGCGCCACCGACTGGGAAAACTACGCCGAACAGATGCTTGAAGTCCTGTCGGGCGAAACACTGCTGACCAACACGGCAGAGGGCTATGCCCCCCGCCCCGACTATCGCCCCCAGACCAAGTTCGAAACGCGCGGCCTGCGCCTTGGTCATGGCGTATGGGATCTGATTTTTGTCAGGAATGATCAAATAGCGAGCTGATCGTTACCGGGTCATTCCTGTCGTGTATACACTTGCTTTGTTCCACCACTGACAAGGAGTCACACATGGGTCTGCTCAGTTTCATCAAGGAAGCCGGCGAAAAACTGTTCGGCGGCAGCGAAGCCAAGGCGGCAACGCCCGACCAGCTCAAGAAAGCCGTGGACGACCTCGGCCTGCAGGCCGATGGCCTGGATATCAAGGTCGATGGCGACAAGGTCACCATTTCCGGCAAGGCCAAGTCCACCGCCGATGCCGAAAAGATCGCCCTGGCGGTCGGCAACACACAGGGCATCGCCTCGGTCGAAAACAACCTCGATGTCGAGGAAGTGGCCATCGAGGCCGTCTTCTACACGGTGGTCAAGGGTGACACGCTCTGGAAGATTGCCGAAACCCAGTACGGCAATGGCAAGGGTGCCAAGTACACGGTCATTTTCGAGGCCAACCGCCCGCTGCTGAGCCATCCGGACAAGATCTATCCCGGCCAGTTGCTGCGCATTCCGCCGCTGGATTGAAGCCGACGCGCCTCCAGAGGCGCACGGGGTTCACAGAAAAGGGCAGCTCACTCGCGTGGCTGCCCTTTTTGCCTGTTGTATAAAGGCGCTGCCTTCACCCAGGAAGACGGCGCATTGTCTTTATGACGATCAGAACGACGCTGTCAGGTTGACGAACAGTGCGCGACCATGCTCGTTGTAGGTTTGCGCACCCGCTCCCTTGATGACCGCATTGTTCGTGCCGGTATTCAGGCCGGTACGATACAGGCGTTTGTTGAACAGGTTGTTGATCCCCGCACGGATATGGAAATTCTTGTTGATTTCATATCCGGCATTGAGCCCGACCAGTGCATAGGGACTCAATGACGGTGCTTGCTCAACCTCTTCGTTGCGGCGAACATCGAACGAGGCAGGCTCCTGCTTGCCGTACCAGGTCAGCGTGGCCTGCAGCGACAGCTTGGGCATGGCCTGCCAGTCCAGCCACGAATTCACTGTGTACTTGGGAATAATACTCAGCGGTTGGTTGTACGTTTTATCCTTGGATTCGATCATGTAGGTCACATTCGTATTCCAGGTCAACGTCCCGGTCAGAGGCAGGAACAGATTACCCTCCAGGCCCGACACGACTGCCTTGGGTGTATTTTCCCAACGCAGCAGATACGGATTGGATGCGCCCGACACGACCTGGCCATAGGGATCAACCCCAGCCACGATCTTGTTCTTGTAATCATTACGGAAGTAAGCCAGGCTGCCACTCAACGAACCGTCATCGTAAGCAAATCCGATTTCCTTATTGATGCTGGTCTCGCTCTTGAGATCATCATTGCCCTGCAAATAGCAACCGCCGGCAGCACTCATGTACCCCATGCAACCGATCCCCCGGCTGTAGAGCAGATAGTTCGGATTGGCCTGGTACATATTGGGTGTCTTGTAGGCACGCGCAATCCCCCCCTTGATACTCCAGACATCGTTGAGCGCATACGATGCAGTCAGGCCAGGGCTGACATTGGAACCGAATTTTTCATGATGGTTGAAGCGCACGGTCGGCACCAGCGTCAGTGCATCGGTCACCCGGATATTGTCTTCTACATACAAGGCAAAACTGTTGTAGTCCAGTTTGTCGTTGCCATCGCGCCCCGGCAATGCACTCGGTTCGAAACTGCTCCCGGCCAGTGTCAGTATCCGCATGCTGCCCGGATCCTCCAGCGATTCATGTACGAATTCACCGCCCACCGTCAGCATCTGATCCAGTCCACCCGCAAACAACGGGATATTCACTTCTCCGTCAAGACGCCATTCCTTGAATTTGCTGACATAGCGCGATTGCGCCGAAGCCGACTCCGACAGGAATGCGCCTTCCGGGCCCCCGAACAGCCCCTCGGTGCCTCGATCATTGCGCGTATACCCATAGCTCAGACCCACGCGTGACGTGCCCCAATCCCAGTTGCCGCGATGCGTCAGTCCCAGATCGGTGCGATACACCACAGTCGTTTCAGAACCATAAAGATCCGTCACCGGTACGAAATTACCACCGCTGCCGGTCGCGTAGCCGTTGAGATTCTGGGTATCCCCGGAATACAGATCACTCTTGCGATTGAAGCTCATCTCGACATCGAGCGTCTGACTTTCATCGATATCCAGGGTCAGCAAGCCATTGATGTATTTGTCGCGCACACCGGTCTTGCCGGAAGCAGCCACGATGCCGCCCTGCTCGTAGGCATGGCCGCGATTGATGTTCAAGGCATCCGGTTGTGTCTTGGCATAACCGCCAAACAGCCGGAAGCCCAACTTGTCGCTCAGGGGCCCTGCCAGCATGAATGTTGTGCGACGGCTATCACCTTCGTCAGAGTCTTGCTGGAAAGTGTTGTATTGCGAAATGGATCCGGACAGCTCATCGGTGGAACGCTTGGTAATAATGTTCACCACGCCCCCCATCGCCCCCGAACCATAGCGGGCTGCGGCAGGTCCACGCAGAACCTCGATACGTTCGACGGCCTCGGGCGGCACCCAATTGGTGTCACCATCGGTATCGCGCTCGCCAGTCCAGCCCTGACGTGCCGCATTGCGCGAATTTGCCGGCCGGCCATCGATCAGGACCATGGTGTTGTCCGGGCCCATGCCCCGGATATCAAGTTGCCGCCGATTGCCACGCATGCCGGAAGCTGCACTGCCGGTCAAATTGACGCCCGGCTCACGCCGCAAGATATCTGACAGATCCGTGGCAGGAGGACGCTTGGCAAGATCCTCCGCAGTGATCACGGACACCCCAAGCGACTCTTTCAGCTCCTCTTCGGCTGTACCCAGCACATCCACGGAATCGAGTGCATGCACGGTCTGGGCGCGTACCGGCGCAAAAACTGAAAGGCAGCACAGGACGGCTGCCACACGATTCAGCCTGAACAGGCCTTGATGATGATGACTCATGACTCTCCCTGGTTCCGATATGTGCCGAATGCCGGGCACACAACATGACGCCGGTACGGAAATTCGTGCCGGCATCAAAAAGAAATGCATTCTTATTTACATATCAGTATAAAAATGCAACAGGGCAAGCATGTTTGCACAAGCATCAGAAAACTATTCAAAAACGTCAAAATCAGACCCGCGCCCGCATCCGGGCCGGACTGAGCCCATAAAGCCGACGCATGGCCGTGGCAAAGTTGCCAGGACTGGCATAGCCGGCAATGGTCGCCGCTTGCGCCACACTGACGGATTCATTCTCCAGTGCCTTGCGTGCGCGCGCCATGCGGCAATGCCTGATATATTCGAACACGGTCTGACCATATGCTTGGCGAAAGTACCGCTGTAGTGTGCTGGCACTCATGCCGAACCGTCGGGCAATTTCACCGACACTCAGTTGATCGGCCTCACCGCTGTCGAGCCATTCGCGAATATTCAACAGGCGTCGTTGCTCCCGCACAGGCATGCCCTCATGCGCCACGGCACGGCCAGTACCGGCGATCTGCTGGAATGCCTCACCCACAATTTCGATGGCGCGACTTTCAAGGTACAGCCGCTGCATGGGATCGTCATACACGTTGGTGCACAGCATCTGCCCAGCCAGGGCACATATCCGTCCTGAAGGCTGCCAGACGCATGTCGCAAGATGTGTTTCCAGGAAATGACGCACCGTAGACCAGTCGTCGCCCCCCGAGAGACCTGCGTCACCAATCCAGGATGGCTCAAGTGTCAGGCTGATGGCGCGGGCCTTGCGACCCGCTCGGCCTCGCCGCACACAAAGAGCAGACTGTCGCAGATTGATAGCAGCTGCCTGCGCCGATGGCCCCTGCTCGGCCCCCCAGCCAGGGCCAAGCAGGAAGCGATGTGATCCGTATGTCATATCGACCTGCCCATCAACGACCAGCGCCAGCTTGAGGCCTTCGTGCAGGATCCGACTGGACACATGATCGCGCACCTGTACCGTATCCGACATGTGCAGGTACAGCCCATCACGCAAGGACAGGACTGAAAAGCGCCCGCGCACCGCAGCGCGGGCCTCGTCAGGCGCTGATGCGGGCACCGGCGCATCGACCTCGCTCGATATCAGCCCGAGCTGCCGCTTGAGGTCCTGCTCATACAGCAGGGAGGTCACTGCACGCGCCATGCCGAGCCCTCCTTGAGGTGTGTGCCCTACTTGAAGCCGCGCGGCAGTTTCATGCCGCCCAGCCCCTTGAGTCCGCCCATGGCACGCATCATCTTGGCCATGCCGCCCTTTTTCATCTGCTTCATCATGCCCTGCATCTGCTCGAACTGCGACAGCAGACGGTTGACTTCCTGGACCGGCACGCCGGCTCCGGCAGCAATGCGGCGCTTGCGCGAAGCCTTGAGCAGTTCCGGCTTGGCACGCTCCTGCGGCGTCATCGAGTTGAGGATGCCCTCGGTTCGGCGCAGTTGCTTCTCGGCCTGGCCGCCCTGCAACTGACCGGCGGCCTGCGCAAACTGTGCCGGCAACTTTTCGAGCAGCGAGCCCATGTCGCCCAGCTTCTTGACCTGGCCCAACTGATCGCGAAAGTCATTCAGGTCGAACTTGTCGCCCGACTTGAGCTTCTTGGCCAGCTTGGCAGCATCCTCGACATCGATGGACTGCTGTGCCTGCTCGACCAGCGACAGGATATCGCCCATGCCCAGCACGCGCTGAGCCATCCGGTCGGGATGGAAGGGCTGCAGGCCATCGAGCTTTTCCGATACCCCGACGAACTTGAGCGGCTTGCCGGTGACATGCCGCACCGACAGCGCCGCGCCACCACGCGCATCGCCATCGAGCTTGGTCATGACCACGCCGGTCAGCGGCAGTGCCTCGGAGAAGGCGCGCGCCACGTTGACCGCATCCTGCCCCTGCATGGCATCGACCACGAACAGGGTTTCGATGGGAGTCAGCAAATCGTGCAGCGCGCGGATCTCGCGCATCATCGCCTCGTCCACGCCCAATCGGCCTGCCGTATCGACGATCAGGACATCGTAGTGGTGGCGCTTGGCATGATCCAGTGCCTGGGTCGCAATCGCCTCGGGCTTTTGCGAAGCATCGGACGGCAGGAAATCGACGCCGACCTGTCCGGCCACCGTCTTGAGCTGTTCGATAGCGGCCGGGCGATACACGTCGGCACTGACCACCAGCACTTTTTTCTTGCCGGTCTTGCGGCCATGCTGCGTGTGGCTGCCCTCGCTGAGCCAGCGTGCCAGCTTGCCGGTGGTGGTGGTCTTGCCCGCCCCCTGCAGGCCGGCCATCAGGATCACGGCCGGCGGCTGGGCAGCCAGCGACAGCTCGCCCGCTTCCAGCCCCAGGTCGCCGCCCATCAGCGCGGTCAGTTCCTTGTGTACGATCCCGACCAGCGCCTGTCCCGGCGTCAGGCTGGAAATGACTTCCTCGCCCAGCGCCTTTTCCTTGACGCGCGCCACGAACTCGCGCACCACGGGCAACGCCACGTCCGCCTCGAGCAGCGCCAGCCGGACCTCGCGCAGCATCTCCTGGGTGTTTTCCTCGGTCAGCCGCGCCTGACCCCGCAGCGTCTTGACGACGCGCGACAAACGATTGGTTAAATTATCAAGCATTGCTCTGGTTTCGCTTACACTATCGGATTATGTCTTCAGGCATTGTATTTCACGCGCTGGCAGCCTTCGGCTACTTCCTGCTCTCGGTGGCGCACTGGCGCCATATTCCGGCAGAGCACACCGACGCTGCCCGTCCCACACGCGAAACGCAGACACTGCGCTTCGGGTTGGCGTTCGCCCTATTGTTGCATGGAATCGGCCTGCAACAGTCCATCCTGGTCGGTCCGGCCATCTACCTGAGCTGGTCCCTGGCCCTGTCGGTCGCCTTCTGGCTCGGGCTGGTTGTATTCTGGATAGAAAGCCAGTGGTTCCGCATCGATGGGCTGTTGCTGTTGCTGCTGCCCTGCGCGGCGCTCACCACGGCGCTGGCCGCCCTGTTTCCCGAAGCCACCCTGGTGGCGCACGCCGGCAATCCCTGGCTGCGCATTCACCTGCTCATCGCACTGGCTGCCTACGCACTGATCACCGTGGTCGCCGCCCATGCCATGCTGATGGCCGCGCTCGACCGTCACCTGCACCGGCCTTTCGTGCCCGAGGCAGCCGAGCAGGCCACCCACGGCCTGCTGAGCCGCACACTGGAGGCCATGCCGCCACTGCTGGTGCAGGAGCGCATCCTGTTCCGGCTGATCTGGATTGCCTTCGGCGCGCTGACCCTGACCGTCATCACCGGCTCGCTGGCATCCTGGATGATCTCCGGGCGCATCCTGCCCATGGATCACAAGACCGTTTTCACACTGCTGTCGTGGCTGACGTTCGGGCTGCTGCTGATCGGTCGCCATCGCCATGGCTGGCGCGGTCGGGTCGCACTGCGCTGGACCATGACCGGCTTCGGCTTCATGCTGCTGGCCTATACCGGTACGCGCTTCGTGCTCGAAAACGTCCTCACGCGCTGACACAAGGGTACCGACGCAACATGGGCAAGATTCTGTTCTGGTTCATCCTGATTGTGGCCGTCCTGTTCGCAGGCCGGCTGCTGGGGCATGCTGCAGCCAAGCGGGCGGCCCGCGCGCGCCAGCCCGCCCCCCCGCGCCCGACCCAGTCCGGACGCGGCCCGGTCGCACCTGTCGCAGGCCAGGGGTCTGAAGAGATGGTGCGCTGCGCCCACTGCGGCATCCACCTGCCCCGCTCCGAAGCCTTGCTCCAGCAAGGCAAGACCTGGTGCGGCAGCGAACATGCCCGCCTGGGCGCACGCCCCGAGCGAACGCACTGATCGCCCACGGAGCGCAACCATGCACAGCCGTGCCGGTTCCCCCTCCATGCCCCTGCAACTCGATACGGCAGGCTGGCTCAGGCCCGCCCCCGGCGTCAATCGGGTGCCCTCGCCCAACCAGGATGCACGTCCCGGTCACGAGGCCCCCTCCCTGCTGGTGCTGCACAACATCAGCCTGCCACCCGGCGAGTTCGGTGGCCCGCATATCGTGCGCCTGTTCACCAACAGCCTGGTGCTGGCCGACCACCCCTGGTTCGAAAACATCCGCGGCCTGCGCGTATCGGCCCATTTCCTGATCCGGCGCGACGGCCAGATCCTGCAGTTCGTGGCCACCCTGCAGCGAGCCTGGCATGCCGGCGTATCCGAGTTCGAAGGACGCAACCGCTGCAATGATTTCTCGATCGGCATCGAACTGGAAGGCACCGACAGCCAGCCCTACGAACCTGTCCAGTACACCCGCCTGCAGGCGCTGACCGCCTGCCTGCGCACACACCACCCGCTGTCGGCCGTGCGCGGGCACGAACACATTGCCCCTGGCCGCAAGACCGATCCGGGCCCATCATTTGACTGGCTGTCCTATGGCCGGCAATGCGGCTGGGCCGCCAAGTCGCTCCCACCCACCTGCCAGACGACCTGACCGGAGCCTGCCATGCGTGACATGCGCACACTGGAAACATTCTACTGGGTCGCCACACTCGGCGGTTTCCGGGCGGCGGCGCAGTACCTGAACACGACCCAGCCGGCCATTTCGGCACGTATCGCGCAGTTGGAGGAAGAACTGGGCGTGCGCCTGTTCGACCGCCGAACCAAGCGCATCACGCTGACCACCCGGGGTGCCGTGCTGCTGTCGTATTCCGAAAAAATCTTTCAGATACGCACCGAAATGCTGCAGGCCGTCTCCGACAATGGCACCCTGCTGCGCGGCACGTTCCGCCTCGGCGTATCCGAAACACTGGTACATACCTGGCTGTCGCCGCTGCTGGAGCGCATCCGCACACTGTACCCTCAGATCTCGCTGGATATCTCGGTCGACACCACGGTGGAAATCCACAAGCAACTGCTGTCGCTCGACCTCGACCTGGGGCTGGTGGCCGCACCGCTGGACCACCCCGATGCCCGCTCGCTGAAACTCTGCGCCTACCCGTTCCGGCTGCTGGTCGCGCCCGCCTTCCGGGCTGCCCTGCCAGCCAACGCCACCGACCGGATGCTGCTGACCCGCTACCCGATCATCACCTATCCCAAGAGTGCCCTGTCGACCAAGAACCTGATCGCCGCCAGCCAGGAACGGCTGGGTCTGGCAAACCTGCGGATCTGGGGTATCTCACCCATTACCACCATCATCGACATGGCACGCACGGGCCTTGGCATTGCCGCCCTGTCACCCGTCAGCATCCCGAAGATACTGGCTGCCGGCGAGCTTGAAACGCTCCCCAGCCGGCTGCCACTGGACGATCTCAGCTTCTACTCCACCTACCTGCCCGGCCCCAACGCCTTTCTCAAGGAAGCCATCCGCGACCTTGCCCTGGACGCCGCCGAGGCCTTCAACGCCACGACCGCCCGCACGACCGAATACCCGGACTGAACGCACGCACAGCCTGCAGCACATTGCCCGCAGCACCCGTCGCTACGTCAAAACACCTCGGGACTTTCCCCTAGACACCCAATTTATTACAAGAACGGGCTGGCTCGCCAGCGCCGTGGTCATGCCCTTTTCTGACGACATATC
>NZ_JBEFDG010000050.1:0-37750 GCF_040137905.1 Corticimicrobacter sp. | reverse complement strand
ACGGGACTCGAACCCGCGACCCCCGGCGTGACAGGCCGGTATTCTAACCAACTGAACTACCGCTCCGCAGCGGTATGCCTTTCGGCAATTGCCAGATCTGACTGGCGTCCCCTAGGGGATTCGAACCCCTGTACTCACCGTGAAAGGGTGATGTCCTAGGCCTCTAGACGAAGGGGACACTTCGTCGCAGCCAAACCCAAAGGTTTGTTTGCTGACAGCCCGCTATTCTATACATGAAACACATCCCATGTCAAAAAAGTTTGGGCAACACATCAAATCGCATGAATGGCATGGAAGCTAATTCCTGACGCATTTATCTTTTCACAGCGACTGTACATTTTTTTTTATTTCCCCTATAATTCCGTTTCTTCGCTGCTCACACAGCAAAGAAATGCGCCCGTAGCTCAGTTGGATAGAGTACTTGGCTACGAACCAAGGGGTCGTGGGTTCGAATCCTGCCGGGCGCACCAATTTCGAGGGCCTTCCTACACGGAAGGCCCTTTTGTTTTCTGGATGTACGACAGAGTGATCGACACCATGACCGACCTTCTGCTGCTGGACACCCACCTGTTCCAGGCCATCAAGGCCACTGCTGCCGCACCACCAGCACTGCTCTGGCTGGCGATCGCCATTGCCAAGGTGCCCATCTACCTGATTCCCGCCGGCATGGTTATCCTCTGGCTGCGCAACACGCCACGAGATCGGGAACTTGCACTGCGTACCTTTTCGGCACTGGTGCTGGCTATCGCCTGCAGTTTTCTGATCGGGGAAATATGGATGCGACCGCGCCCTTTCCTGGACGGTCTGGGCCCAGCCTTGATGCCGCATCGTGACAGCCCCTCCTTTCCGAGCAACCATGCCAGCATCATGACGGCCAGTGCACTCTGCCTGTGGTACGCAGGTCGGCGCACGGCAGCGCTGGCCTGGGGGCTAGTCACACTGCTCGTCAGTCTGGCGCGGATTTACCTGGGCGTACACTACCCGCTCGATATCGTGACAGGCTGGCTGCTGGGCGCAGCAACTGCCACGATCTCCTGGCGTTTACCGCGCAGAAGCTGAAAGACTAAAACGCCGAGCAATGCCCGCCGCTCGGTGCCTGCCCCGAGCCTGCCGCTATCAGCGGCGGCTCATGGCGAAAGTCGACGGGCCTGGAAACATCCCAGTCCCAGACGAAGAAGGCAATCAGCACCAGCCAGAAAATCGTGCCTCGCACAATGCGAACATTCATGGCCATGCCCCTCAGAATCCGTAGCGCCGACGCAGGCGCACGCCGATCAATGATCCGCCAAACGCCATCACGACCCAGATCCAGCCATGCAGGCTGCCTGTGGAAATGCCGCTGACCATGGCCCCTACATTGCAGCCGAATGCCAGCCGTGAGCTGTACCCAAGCAAAAAGCCTGCCACGATGCCGATCATCCACTGACGATTGCTCAGCGGCTCTGCCGCCGGCTTCTTGCGCACGGCAATCCACAGCGCGCCCGCCATGATGCCGATATTGGTGATCGATGTGACATCAAGGAACACAGTCTGGGATAGCGCATTGAAATTGCCCGGCTGGCTCCAGAACGCATTCTGAGCCGGATCAAACATGCCTGTTGCCGTGGCGATCTTGGCAAACCACAAACCGAAACCGTATACCACTCCCCAGGGCTGCCCGGCCACCAGCAGGTTGAGCACGGCCAGCACCGCCAGCAACACGGCACCAATGAAAAGCTTGCGGTCATACCAACGTGCTGTCGAACCACTCCAGCGGCGCACGACAAAGGCAATCAGCACCAATCCAAGCGCCGTCAGCGCAAGTGCAACCGTCGGCCCATAGAGGTCAACCAGGCCGACAGGCCGGATGGCCCCAAGCGCCAGCCACTTGTCGAGATGGGCAGACCCCAGGAAGCTGCCCAGCGCAAACACAGGCAGAATACCCATGTTCAGCGGAATGCCGAGACCTGCCTTGTAGAGCGTACCCGAGCCGCAACCATCGGCAATCTGCATGGCTGCGCCGAACACGAAAGCACCGATCAGCAGGCTGATGCTGGGAGGCCCCAATGCTGCGGCCAGATCCCCCGGAAACATCGCCAACAGCGGAATCGAACATGCAGCAGCCACCGCCAACAGCAGCAACTGCGCCATGACACCCGATGCGTCGCGCTCTTCGATCAGGCGACGCCAGCCCGTCGTGAAGCCGAAACGCGCGCCTGCCAGCACACCGCCCATGCCAATACCGACAGCAAACAGAACAGCCTGTCGCAATGAGACGGACCAGGCCAACCAGATGGCAAAGGCTGCCATCAACAAGGTCAAGGGCAATCGGGCCATATCAGTTCAGCAGTCCCTTGAGTTTGTCCATCAGTTGCGAGCCACGCCCCGGCACGTTGTCCATGGGCAGGGACTGCTCTGCCTGGGTCCACTCGGCCAGGGAAGCCGGATAAAGCCGCACATTCTCCTGACCCGCCAGTTCGGACAGGGCAAACCAATCGGTGGCCGCCCAGTGACCGGTATTGCAGAACGAGATTGTTTCGTCAGCCGGTGCCTCGAAAGCATCGTGGGCAATTTTCTTTGCCTCTTCGGCGGATACGATCTGGTTGCTGCCCGGTTTGAACCAGCGGTCATGCTCCAGATTGACCGCACCACGAATCGTGCCGGGCACGCTGGCAGTTGGTGCCTTGACCTCGCCACGGAAGAAATTTGCAGGCCGCGCATCGACCAGCCGCGTGGTCGGGCTGTCGAGGCTCGCCTGGACATCGGCCTGCGTCGCAATCAGGGCATCATTGAGAACCGGTTCGTAGCTGCTGGCGGCAACCTGCACCACCTGCTCATCCTGCGGCAAGCCGGCGTCGGCCCATGCCTGCACGCCGCCATTGAGGATCGACAGGTCGGTCAGTCCCAGGTATTTGAGTGTCCAGTACACCCGTGCGGCCGCCCCGAAGTCGGATGTGTTTTCGCCGCTCGATACGACGATGGCTCGCACGCCTGAATCCAGCCCCAGGCTGCGAACCAGTTCCGTCAGCTTGCCAACGGACGGCAATTCTCCAGGGCTGGCTGCCGGGCCTCGCCAGGCTGCATAAGGTGCCGACACAGCCCCCGGAATGTGCCCCTTGGCATAGGCGTCGACAGGCCTGATATCGATGATGCGGACATTGTCATCCTGCCGCAGGGCATCCAGTTCAGAGGAAGTGACCAGCGGTCCGGCCAAGGTGGCAGCGCTGGCCGAACATGCCAGCAACAGCACAAAAAAACGCGATAGGAATGTCATATCAAAAATCCAGTTCAATAACCGATCTGGACAGCTTAACGCATTCTTCTCATATCCTGAAGTTATGGAACCTCTTTATAAGAAAAGGAAATATAGAATAAACCGGCATGCATGTTCCTGCTTGCCTTCAACAAGCATCCACACTCAGCCTGCTGCCCAGCCACTCGGCCACTGCCGCTTGCTCGCATGCAATCTCATCGCCCATGCCGCCATTAAAATGGCGCCATGCTTCCAGGTAACGGGTGTTGACTATCAACAACAACGGGATACCGGCCTCTATGAGCGCAAGCAGCTCTTCGGTAAATCCATCCCCTTCCGCTTCGGATGAGCCAAAGCGATTGACGATCACGAGGTCCGGTTTTTCCGCAAGTGCCCGACGCAGCACGACACTGGCCCGGCTCAGCACATCTGTATCCAGGCAGCACCCCCGTGACAGCGGCCCCCGATCCTGCAGGATCGAATAGCGCTCTCCCGTATGCAGATCCCGGAGGACAGCCTTGGGCCGCGGCTGATCAGGCGTATGAGGTGGCATTTCCATGAGCACGCCTCGCACCTGCTTGCCATGCGTCCCGCACTGCTCTGCCGCCCAGGCCAGCAATTCGTCTGCCTGGCTACTGTCCGGCGCAACGATGGCCCCCAGCACAACTGGATTGTCTTCTGTCATGATGTCCTGCTCCTGCTGCAACAGATGCTATTCTGGCACAGGCATTTCCCCGCTCTCTTTGCGCCAGATCCTGCTGCCCCATGAATATATTCCGCCGCGCCATCGCGCTATGCCTGCTGACACTGACCGGTACGACACAGATCCCTGCCTACGCCCGCGCAGATCTTGCCTGGCACGACACACGGACCAGCAGTGCCATCCACCGCAAAAGCTACGAAGTACCGACCGACTACAGCCCCGGCGCAGCGGGTACCGATGTCCCGCCTGGCTCGACCATCACGCGGGTTGCCGTGAACCTGACCGGCCCGAGCAGCGCGCAGGTGAATACGCGCCTATGCTGGAATGGCTCGCGGTGCATCGTGGTGAACGCCACACACATGGACACAGATGCCTTTGCAGGACTTGATGCGTCCCGCCCATTTACCCTGTGGCACAGCGTGCCTGGACGCGGTCCGATCATCAATCCGATCTACGTGCCGGCCAGTGTCACCGTCTGGTACCAGCCCTCTGTTCCTCCTGCCCGCTAGCCACTCCGGGCCAAATCCGGCTGGACACGTTAAAATCGGGCCTGCCTGCGTTCAGGCTTTCTCTTGCGGCCATTTTGCGCCGCCGCTTTTCCATCCTCTTTCACAGTCTTCTAGGGAAATATCTCATCATGGCAGGGCATAGCAAATGGGCGAATATCCAGCACCGCAAAGGGCGTCAAGATGCCAGACGCGGCAAGCTGTGGACCAAGATCATTCGCGAAGTCACCGTCGCCGCGCGCGCCGGTGGCCCTGACCCGGATGCCAACCCCCGCCTGCGCATGGCCTGGGACAAGGCCACCGACGCCAACATGCCCAAGGACAACATCCTGCGTGCCATTACACGCGGCACCGGTGGTGGCGACGGCAGCAACTATGAAGAAATCCGCTACGAAGGCTACGGCATCGGCGGCGCAGCCGTCATCGTCGATTGCATGACCGACAACCGCACCCGTACGGTTTCCGAAGTCCGGCACGCTTTCAGCAAGCATGGCGGCAACCTGGGGCAGGATGGATCCGTCGCGTTCATGTTCAAGCATTGCGGCCAGTTCATGTTTGCGCCCGGTGCCTCCGAAGAGCAAATCATGGAAGTCGCACTTGAGGCCGGTGCTGAAGACATCATTACCGACGAAGAAGGCGGTATCGAGGTCATCACCGCGCCGGGTGACTACCCCACCGTCAAGCAGGCACTGGAATCCGCTGGCCTCAAGGCAGAGATGGACGGCGTGATCATGAAAGCGCTCAATGAAGCCGAACTTGAAGGCGAAGACGCCATCAAGATGCAAAAACTGCTGGATGTACTCGAGTCCCTTGACGATGTGCAGGAAGTCTTCACGACTGCCGTCATGGACGAAACCGACGCTTGAACTCTCTCGATCATATTTTGAATAGGTGTTTCACAACGCTATGAAAATCCTGGTAATTGGCTCTGGCGGCCGCGAACATGCCCTGGCCTGGCGGCTGGCCCAGTCCGAGCGGGTACAGAAGGTCTATGTGGCCCCCGGTAACGGTGGCACGGCCCGCGCCGACAACCTGGAAAACCTGGCACTGACCGATCCCGAACAGCTCGCCAACTTTGCGCGACGCGAGCAGATCGGCCTGACCGTGGTCGGCCCTGAAGCCCCGTTGGCCGCTGGCGTTGTCGATGTATTCCAGAAGCACGGCCTCAAGATTTTCGGTCCGACCAGGGCCGCCGCCCAGCTCGAAAGCTCCAAGGATTATGCCAAGGCATTCATGGTGCGCCACGCCATTCCCACGGCGGCCTACCAGACCTTCACGGATCCTGCGCAGGCCCATGCCTACATCGACGCCCAGGGTGCCCCCATCGTCATCAAGGCCGATGGCCTGGCTGCGGGCAAGGGTGTGGTCGTGGCCGAAACGCTCGAACAGGCGCATGAAGCCGTCGATGCCATGCTGGGCGATGGTTCGCTGGGTGCGGCAGGTGCACGCGTGGTCATCGAGGAATGCCTGCAGGGCGAGGAAGCCAGCTTCATCGTGATGTGCGATGGGCGCAATGTGCTGCCACTGGCCACCAGCCAGGATCACAAGCGCCTGCAGGATGGCGATCAGGGCCCTAATACGGGCGGCATGGGTGCCTATTCGCCGGCTCCCGTGGTCTCTCCCGAACTGCACAACCGCATCATGCGCGAAGTGATCCTGCCCACCATCCAGGGCATGACGCGTGACGGCCTGCCCTATACGGGCTTCCTGTACGCCGGTCTGATGATCGGTCCCGGCAAGGATGCCGAGCGCGCCCTCAAGGTACTGGAATACAACTGCCGCATGGGTGATCCGGAAACACAACCCATCATGATGCGCGTCAAGAGCGACCTGCTCGACGTCTTCGAGCATGCCGTGGCCGGCACACTCGACCAGGCCGACATCGTCTGGGATCGGCGTACCGCACTGGGCGTGGTCCTGGCGGCACACAATTACCCCGGCACGCCGCGCAGCGGCGATGTGATCGACGGACTGCCTGCCGATGAAGACGAATGCATGGTGTTCCATGCCGGCACCCGCCAGGATGAAAACGGCCAGATCGTCACGGCAGGCGGGCGCGTACTCTGCGTGACAGCCCTGGGCGACTCGGTGCGCATGGCACAGGAACGCGTCTACGATGCCGTGGACCGCATCCATTTCGATGGCCGCCAATACCGCCGCGACATTGGCTGGCGCGCGCTGAAAAGGAACTGAGGCATGTCCGTGCCCACAGAACGCAACCAGCAGATTTCTACCGAACGGCAAGACGCCGCCCGCACCTATTTCACCGGCCTGCAGGCGCGCATCGTCGCTGCACTCGAGCAGGCCGGCAATGCGCCCTTTCGCCGTGACGCCTGGGAACGCCAGGCCGACGGCCAGGGTATTTCGGGCGGTGGCGGGCTGTCCTGCCTGATCGAAGATGCCGAGCTGTTCGAACGGGCCGGTGTCCTGTTCAGCCATGTCGAAGGCCATGCCTTGCCTCCGTCGGCCAGCCAGCGCCGCCCTGAACTGGCCGGACGCAGTTGGCAGGCCATGGGTGTGTCGATGGTCCTGCACCCGCGCAACCCTTACATCCCAACCACGCACATGAACGTGCGACTGTTCGTGGCACGCGCCCCGGAAGGGTCGCAGGCCAGCGATGTATTCTGGTTCGGTGGCGGCCTGGACCTTACGCCCTACTACGCCTTCGATGAGGATGCCCGGCATTTCCACCAGATATGCCACGATGCCCTGCAACCGCATGGTGCGCAGTGGTATCCCGACTGGAAACGCTGGTGCGACGAGTACTTCTTCCTCAAGCATCGCAATGAAACACGCGGCATCGGCGGTGTCTTCTTCGATGATCTGAATGCACCTGGTTTCGACGATAGTTTCGCCCTGACGCGCGCCACCGGCGATGCCTTTCTCGATGCCTACCTGCCCATCGTCGAACGTCGCCGCAACCATGCCTATGGGCAGCGCGAACGCGACTTCCAGGCCTATCGGCGTGGACGCTATGTGGAATTCAACCTGGTATTCGATCGGGGCACGCTCTTCGGCTTGCAATCCGGTGGCCGTACCGAATCCATCCTGCTGTCGATGCCGCCTGCCGCACACTGGCGCTACGACTGGCAACCCGAAGCCGGCACACCGGAAGCCGGGCTGGCCGATTACCTGCGCCCCAGGAACTGGGTGTGACGCAGCGCATCGTCCTGTTCGGCGGCAGTTTCGATCCGGTGCATCTGGCCCACCTGGCGCTGGCCAGGTGCGCACTGCAAAGCCAGCAGGCCGACCAGGTACAATTGATCCCGGCAGGCCAGCCCTGGCAGCGTCCTGCGCTGGGTGCCACCCCACAGCAACGGCTGCACATGCTGGAACTGGCCATTGCCGGCATTGATGGCCTGAACCTCAACACCCTTGAAATCGAGCGCACCGGCCCCACCTACACACTGGATACGGTACGCAACCTGCCCAGCGGCCCACGTTACCTTTGGCTGCTTGGCAGCGACCAGTTGGCGCGCTTTCACACCTGGCATCACTGGCAGGAAATCGTCAATCACGTCGACCTGCTGGTTGCCCAGCGCCCCGGCCAGCCGATGACATGCGCACCGGAGCTCAGGCAAGCACTGACAGCCAGCAGCCATGATTTGCTGGAACTGCCGTTCGAACCGCTGGACATTTCATCCAGCGATATCCGCCACAGGATTGCAACAGGCCTGCCTACCGAAGGCCTGCTGCCACCCGCAGTCCGGCATTACATTGACACCCACCACCTCTATATTTCCTGATGAATACACAGACACTGCAAAAAATCGTCATCGACGCACTGGAAGACGTCAAGGCACAGGACATCAAGGTGTTCGACACCGCACGCCTGACCAGCCTGTTCGACCGGGTGATCATCACCAGCGCCACATCCAACCGACAGACCCGTGCCCTGGCCTCCAGCGTGGCCGAGGCGGCCAAGAAGAACGGTGGCCATGTCATCGCGACCGAGGGTGAGGAAACCGGCGAATGGGTCCTGGTAGACCTCGGCGATATCGTGGTGCACATCATGCAACCCGCCATTCGCCAGTACTACAACCTGGAGGAAATCTGGGGCGACACACCCGTTGATGTCGAACTGCTGCCGCAATCCACCCGTCCAGTCCAGCCAGTTCCTCCGCTCGACCTGCGTTTCGACAGCAACGACTGAGTCGGCGCGGCCATGCAGTTGCATATCCTCGCTGTCGGAACCCGCATGCCCGATTGGGTCGAAACCGCCTGGCGCGACTACGCCAAACGCATGCCGGCAGACTGCAGCCTGCACTTGCGTGAGATCAAGCCCGAGCCTCGCACCCAGGGCAAGACAGTCGCTCAGATGATGGATGCGGAAGCCGCGCGCATCCGGGCCGCCCTGCCAACCGGGGCGTTCCCCGTGATTCTCGATGAGCGGGGTCAGGACCTGACCACCATGGCACTGGCCGACCGACTGCAGGAATGGCGTGAACTGGGCCAGGATGTCGCCCTGATCATCGGCGGCCCTGATGGGCTCGCGCCCAGCCTCAAGGCCGAGGCCCGCCTGCGCATCCGTCTGTCTTCCCTCACCCTGCCGCACCCGATGGTGCGGGTCCTGCTGGCCGAACAGCTCTATCGAGCCTGGGCCATTCTGCACAACCATCCCTACCACCGGGCCTAGGCCTGTTTCCAAGCCATGCATGCCTACGACCTCTATCTCGCCTCGCGCAGCCCGCGCCGGCGTGAGCTGCTGACGCAGATGGGTATCCGCCATCAGGTGCTGCTCGCTCCCGAGCCCCCTGGCGAAGATGAACCCAGGCTGGAGCAGGAAACACCTGCCGATTATGTGCTGCGCACGGCACGCGACAAGGCCTTGCGCGGCTGGCACTGGCTGCAGCAACAGAAATTGCCCTGCCTGCCGGTACTGGCTTGCGACACCTGCGTATCATTGGGTGAAACGATTTTCGGCAAGCCCCGCGATCACGACGAAGCGGTCACATTTCTGAAGCACCTGTCAGGCACCGGACACGATGTCCGTACCGCAGTCGTGCTCGCCTGCCCGCCTGCACGAGGCAACCCGTCGCCCGTACTGATTGAGCGTGTCTGCCATACCCGCGTATGGATGCGCACGTTGCAGACTGCCGAAATCGAACATTATTGCGGCAGCAAGGAACCCTACGACAAGGCAGGCGGCTACGGCATCCAGGGCCCGGCAGCGCGCTTCATCACACGTATCGATGGCAGTCATACCGGCGTCATGGGCTTGCCCCTGTTCGAAACGCTCGGCATACTGGAACTAGCCGGAGTGCCCATCCATGACTGAAGATATCCTCATCAACGTCACCCCTTTCGAGACACGCGTGGCCATTGTCGGCCAGGGTGCAGTGCAGGAACTGCACATCGAGCGCAGCGTCCAGCGCGGCCATGTCGGCAGCCTCTATCTGGGCAAGGTCGTCCGTGTCCTGCCGGGCATGCAAAGCGCCTTCGTGGACATTGGCCTCGAACGCGCCGCCTTCCTGCACATTGCCGACCTGCGCGAGAACCGCAGCGAGCGCACGCAGGGCAACAGTGTCACCCCTATCGAGAAGCTGCTGTTCGAAGGCCAGACCCTGATGGTGCAGGTTGCCAAAGACCCACTGGGTGCCAAAGGGGCACGCCTGACCACACAGATCAGCATCGCAGGGCGCATGCTGGTCTACCTGCCCTTCGAACCTCACATCGGCATTTCCCAGAAAATCGACGACGACACCGAACGCACCCGTCTGCGTGAACGGCTCGAAGCCCTGACGCCCGATGACGAGAAAGGGGGGGTTATCGTGCGTACGCAGGCCGAAGGTGCCAGCGACGAAGAAATCAGGGCCGATCTCGACTATCTGCGCACGCTCTGGCGCATGATTCAGGCCACGGCACGCACGGCAGGTGCGCCGCTGCTGCTGCACCAGGACCTCACCCTGGCCCAGCGCGTGCTGCGCGACATGGTCACGCCACTGACAGGCAAGATCCAGGTCGATTCGCGCACTGTATTCGCCGACATGGTGGCATGGGCCCGCCAATACACGCCCGCCGTCGAGACACGCCTGGGTCATTACAGTGGCGAACGGCCACTCTTCGACATGTACGGCGTGGACGAAGAAATTGCCCGCGCACTGTCACGCCGGGTCGATCTCAAGTCTGGTGGCTATCTGATCGTTGACCAGACCGAAGCGCTCACCACGGTTGATGTCAACACGGGCGGCTATATCGGCGGTCGCAATTTCGACGACACCATTTTCAAGACCAACCTGGAAGCTGCCCAGGCCATTGCCCGCCAGTTGCGCCTGCGCAACCTGGGCGGCATCATCATTCTCGACTTCATCGATATGGAAGACGAGGGGCATCGCCAGGCCGTGCTGGCCGCACTCGAGAAAGCGCTGCAGCCGGATCGCACCCGGATGACACTCAACGGCTTCACACAACTCGGGCTGGTCGAGATGACGCGCAAGCGGACCCGCGACTCACTGGCGCACCAGTTGTGCGAGCCCTGCCCGACCTGTCAGGGGCGCGGCAATGTACGCACACCCCGCACCATCTGCTATGAGATCCTGCGTGAGATCCTGCGTGAGGCACGCCAGTTCAACCCCCGCGAGTTCCGCATCGTGGCCTCGCAGGATGTGATCGACCTGTTTCTTGAAGAGGAAAGCCAGCATCTGGCGATGCTGGGCGATTTCGTCGGCAAGCGCATCACGCTGGAAGTCGCGGCAGGTTATGTCCAGGAAACCTACGATATTGTGCTGATGTAACCCTGCTGGTCAGACATACCCCGCACAGCCCGCTGTTTCGGCAGCAGGCTGTGCCATGAACGCAGCAAGATCAGTTCGCTTCGCGAAACTGCATGCGATACAGCGCGGCGTACATCCCATCCTGCTTTAGGAGGGCGTCATGGTTGCCCTGCTCCATGACCTTGCCATCATCCAGCACGACGATCATGTCGGCATTCTGCACGGTCGACAGGCGGTGCGCGATAACCAGTGTGGTCCGGCCCTTCATCAAGCGCTCCAGGGATTGCTGCACCTGGCGCTCGGATTCGTTGTCGAGCGCGGAAGTCGCCTCATCCAGAATCAGGATCGGAGCGTCCTTGATCAGGGCACGTGCAATCGCCAGGCGCTGGCGCTGGCCGCCGGACAGGTGCATGGCATTCTCGCCCACCATGGTGTCCAGCCTTTGCGGCAGACTCTCGACGAAGGTCTTGAGATTGGCAGCTTCCAGCGCAGCCCATACTTGCGCTTCGCTGGCATCGTGCAGCGCCCCGTAGGCCACATTGGCACCGATCGTGTCATCGAAGAGCACCACATCCTGGCTGACCAGCGCCATCTGCGCGCGCAGGCTGTTCAGGCTGAGAGCATCCAGGGCATGACCATCCAGCAGAATGCGCCCATCGGTCGGCTCGACAAAACGCGGCAGCATATTGGCCAGGGTTGTCTTGCCGCTGCCGGAACGCCCGACCAGCGCCACGGTCTGCCCCTGGTGCAGGCTGAAGGATACCTGGTCCAGTGTCAGGCGATGGGCATCCGGATAGCGATGCGATACCGCCTGAAATTCGATCTCGCCACGCACGCGGGTCGGCAGGGTCTGGGTGCCTTGGTCGTTTTCAACGTCGGAATCAATCAGGGTAAAGACGCTTTCGGCAGCAACCAACATTTTCTGTACTTTGCCGGCTACGTTGGTCAGCCGCTTGATCGGATCGAATATCTGCGCCAGCGCCGCCATGAAGGCGGCAAAGCCGCCAACAGTCAGTTCTCCCAGATTGGCCTCGCTCAATGCCGAGGCAATCACCGCAGCAACAGCCATCGCCACAAACAGTTGTGTCAGCGGTGTCATCGCCGCATCGGCGACAGAGCTACGCATGGCAAACCGCCGCAGACGTGCATTGACATAGTCGAAACGCGTATGTTCGCGTTCGTAGCCATTGAACAGCTTGATGACGCGCTGGCCATTGATGCCTTCACTGACCACACGGGTCAGCTCGGCATTCATGTTGACTGTATCGCGGTTGATGCGGCGCAGCCTTCTGATGAACGAGCGCGCAACCAGTACGGACAGGGGCAGGATCACCAGCACGATCAGGGTCAGCTTCCACGACATGTAGAGCAGGACACAGACGGAAGCAATCACAACCAGCACTTCACGCACCAGAACCGTCGAAACCTCCGTCGCATAGCTGGTGACATTGCCAGCATCGACAGTAAAGCGATTCAGCAAGCGCCCCGTATCACCCTGTTTGAAGGCGCTATCCGGCATCCCAAGCAAGCGCTTGAACATATCACCACGCATACCCTTCAAGACATTGTTAGCCACCCAGGCCAAAATATAGTCGCTGAAAAAGTTGCAGATGCCGCGTGCGAGAATCAACAGAACCACCATCATCGGCAAGAACCACACATAGTGTGGCTCACGGCCCGAAAACCCCTGGTCCAGCAGCGGCTTCATGATCAATGCCAGTGCCGGTTGCGTCGCAGCTGCGCCACTCATCAGGATCACGGCCAGCACCAGGGCCTTCCAGTAGCGTCCTACCCGACTGTAGACACGATGCCACAGCTCGCGCCGCACGGGTTCTGCTCCGGCAGCGACGATTCGCGTTGCAGTTTTCAAAAGAAAGCTCTCTTTTAGTGGATACAATCTAAGTCGTGATTGTACTCAGCTAACAAGGAGCCGGCCATTTCTCCGCTGTATGTAAGATTACCTAACTGGGTAGGGGACGTCTGCATGAGTCTACCATCGCTCAAGATCCTGTTCGAGAGCGGCCATCCATTGGTATTGTGCGCCCGCAACTGGGCCCAGGATCTGTTGTCCGCGATGCCGGCGCACGATTTCCTGCCCATGCAGGGACAGTGGTATGCGGATTGCAAAACCGTCCGCCAACATCGACTTACACAGCACCAGATGACACGTCCCACTGGCTTGCTCTTACCAGACTCTCTGACCAGCGCCCTCTCCTTCCGTCTAGCTGGTCTGGCCTGTACCGGTTATCGCGATGACGGTCGCAGCCTGCTGCTGCGCTGGCCAATCGACAAGCCAGTTGACGACATGCACGCAGTCGAGCGCTGGCATTACCTGACCCGCACTGCTATGCAAAAATGGGATGAATCGCCCTCGCAACAACGGCCCAGCGCACAGTTGGGATTACCATTGTCGGCCCGCCATGAGCAGACAGCACGACAGGCACTGGCCGACGCCAAGCTGACAGCCATGCCCTTCATTCTCATCGCGCCGACCGCGACCGGCCTGCATCGCGGACAGGTCAAGGTCTGGCCGCATTTCGATTGCCTGACACGTGCACTACAGGACAGGGGGCATACAGTCATCGCCTGCCCTCCATCATCCGAAACCGATGCCGCACGCATTGCCTCACCGTCTGCAACTTTGCTGCCTGCCTTATCCCTGGGCGCTTTCGCCGCCCTGACCAGACATGCTGCTTTGGTTATTTGCAATGACTCAGGCGTGTCGCATCTTGCCGCCTCCGTGGGTGCCAACCAGTTGACCTTGTTTGGCGTCACATCGCCTGAACGCACCGGCCCATGGTCATCCCACGCACATACCCTTGGACAGGAAGGCGAATGGCCCAGCCTGGATAGTGTTCTGGAATACAGCCTCAGTCTGCTTGCCACAGCAGCCGCAACCGCCACCACATCCATCCACGAGACGAGTCATGCCTGATTCCCTTGCCTCGCTTCTGACCCTGTTTGTCGTACCCCAAAACCTCTGCCTGGCACTGTTGGGGCTGGCCATACTTTTCCTGTTGCTGCGTCTCAGGCGCACGGCAAGTCTGTTTGCGATAACTGGATTGATCTGGGTGCTGGCCTGGTCCCTGCCTGCGACATCCATATGGCTGGGCGGCGTACTTGAAAATGCCTATCCATCCGCAGACCCGCAGCAGACTGCCCAGGCCGATGCCATTATTGTGCTGGGTGGCAATACGGCCAACAACCGGAGCAACTGGTTTCTCGCCTATGACAAGGACACTGCCATATCCCGCCTGGATACGGCAGAAATGTTATACAAATCTGGCAAAGCCCCGCTACTGCTGCTGTCCGGCGGTGCCCTTGAAGGAAATGTCAGCGAAGCCCAGGGGCTTGCCTACCAGTTGCGTCAACGCGGCATCCCTGAGCAGGCACTGATCCTGGAAAACGAAAGCCGCAACACGTACGAAAATGCCTTGTACAGCAAGCGGTTCATGGAGCAGCATGGCTTGAAAACCGCATTGCTGGTGACCTCTGCATTGCATATGCCACGATCTATAGCTGTATTCACACAGCAGGGCATGCATGTACTCCCCGCAGGTAATCCAGCCCAGATCTATCTGACAGGCATGGAACCTGGCCTCTCGAAATGGCTGCCAAACCTGCGTGCCCTGGAAGCCAGCCGTTCCATCCTTAAAGAGTATATCGGACTGGCTGTCTACCGATTGCGAGGCTGGATCTGAGCTGCAGCGGATATGGGGGCAGAGAGAGCAGCAAACAGCGCAATCATCAACGTATAGAAAGACAGTGTACGTATACCTCGGAACATGAACTCAGTCCATCCGAAGATGAAAAATCCAAGGCATAACGCCGCTCCCATGGCAGCATAGCTGCGTGTCGCGATATCACTCGACATCCAAAGTCGTCGAACAAAAATATAGCCTGGGACAAAATACATGGCGACCAGTGCCAGCCAGCCTGGAATGCCATAAACAGCCAGTGCATACAGCATGTCATTGTGTGGCTCTCCGAAGTTCGTCGCTGTGAACTCAGAAATAACGCCGCGCTCGTACTGGATCTGAAGATTTTCCCTGAACGCCGCATTCGAGCCGACACCAAACCAGGTATGTTCAGACCACATACCAATCGATGCACGCCAAAGCTGCACGCGGATGCAAACCGACGTATCTCTATTTGCTCCGTCCCCAGTACATTCAGCGGTTTCGTGGATTCCCTGTTGGATACGGTCGGAAATACCCGGCACTACATTCGCAAGCAGTATTGCCAACGCAATTGACGCGCCAATGACCACTAGCCATTTTCTGAGCACACCCGCGGTGGATTGTTGAGAATCTCGATAGATCAGCACCCCCAGTACCAGAAATATCGGGAATGCCATCCAACCCGTGCGCGTCTGAGTGAGCAGGAAGCCGAACAAACCCAAGATCACAGTAAATATCTTTACCCACCGCTCAACAACCACGTGACGCGTCAGATCAACCGAAAATGAGCATACCGCGAACATCGACAACAGAAACATCAGACTTCCGTAACCAACGGCATTGTATACCCCGGTTTCTGGGCGAGAAAAATCCGGAAAGGACAGATAAAAAACATAGAAAAAGGCTGCCGTGATTGCCAACGGCACGCCCAGCAATGCACACTTCAAATAGTGATGCGGAACAACTGAAAACGCCAGCACAAAAACGACAATCCCAAGACACTGCCTCAATGCCCGCTCAAGGCCGGAACTCAATAAATCGGCATGCCCAGCAGAATCAATCAGAATAGCCAGAACGGGCAATGCTGCCACATAGAAAAAAAGCCTTTGATTCAGAATCGCCTTGGCTCTGAGTTTGCCAAGGCGACTGAAAATCAGCCACAAACCCACCGCCAAGATGACATAAAACAAGGCACTTGGCAGACTTTGACTCACCATCACTGCCCAGAACATGGATCCAGCCAGACCTGTCATCAGGATTTCAGGAGTTTTATAGATGCGCATCAAACATTCCTTCATTTTTTTGAAATCAAGCTAACTATCTGCGAGTAAGCCTTGAACGTATTCTCTGAAAAAACCTGCAAACTAAACTCTTGTTCTGCACGCAGCCGGGCCTGCCGCCCCATATCGACAATCGCAGCCCTATGTTCCAGCACGTTTACCAGAACATCACGAATGGCAACGGGATCACGACACGGTACGATCCATCCATTTGAGCCATGAGAAACATTCTCCGGCAACCCCCCCGCATCGCTGACCAGCACCGGCAATCCCATTGCCATGCTTTCCCGACATGCAAAAGAAAGCGCCTCATGGTGCGACAGGACAAATCCAATATCAGCAGCCTCCAGGACCGGCCTGACATCCTCAAGCAAGCCAGGAAAAACCACATAATCCTGCATGCCCAGTTGCCGCACTTTTTGGACTTTTTCTGGACCAGGCATGTCACCTGCGACAATAATCCGGAACTGATCCCGTTGATCGGCAGGAAACAGGCTGACTGCCTCCACAAGATCCAGCCATCCCTTTTCGTAATCTGTCCCGCCGACACTGCTCAGGACACAGATACCATCACGCACCAGACCAGGCAATAATGCTTCACTCCAGTCTATTTTTCTATCTGCCGGAACAGGAGAGAAAAACGCCGTGTCTATACCGTGTCCGATTGTGTAGAGCGGTTTGCTTGCATAGCACGATGCATCCAGCATCTTGCGAATATAGGCACTGACAGCAATCACACCATCGGTCGCCCAGCGTGCGCGCATGGCATGGCCGATCGTATTCAGGCGATGACTATTGTGCTTGGTCAGAAGAATACGCGGACGATGCCTGAGGCCCAGGCTGGCCAGCATGACATGGCGGTGATCAGCAGAGGCATTGACATGCACCAGATCGAACTTTTCACTGCGAAGCAGCCGGCGCAATTGCCGGACCTCTGACCACATGCGCCCCAGGCGAGAACTGAACTGCTGATCAATGACCCGGACGTCAGGCACTGCCGCAGCCTGCTGAAACAACCTGCTGCCCTTGGGCGTCGCTACCCAGCACTCATGCTCTGCGGACAATCCCTTCAGCAGATTGACCACATAGGCAACATGCCCACCACCATTGCGGCGGTGAAAATTGGTGAATAGTATCTTCAAGCCTTTACCCTGCCCTTGATCAATCACTCTGCTTGCGAAAGCCACGCTTCCATTTCTTGAACTTGTTGAACAAAGCCCCCACCAGCAGGTTGCGAGACAGATTCACCCGACGCACAACCCAGCTTCCACTGCGATTGGAAATAGGGATGCGATAGATATGCTCGGGGTTTCCAAACGGCTTATTGAATCCGAACTGGTCCGTCGTATAAAAATACACATAACCAGCTTGACGGGCGGCTTGCACATAATCGCTATCGAAAAACCCTTGGGGCCAGCAGATATGCTCCTCTCGATGCCCTGTTTTTGCCTCGAGTATCTTTTTCGAGATCTCCAGTTCGGACAATATCTGCTCACTCTTAATCTCGCGGCTCTCTGCTCGCTTGTCCCAGCGGGTATGCGTATGTGTATGGCTATGCACTTCGAAACCGGTGGCATCCATAGCCATCACTTCAGACCAGCGCGCAGTCATCAGATCAGTATTGCCGCCAGCAGCCACCAGGTCCATGCATTGACGATGAGACAGCATATCAGGCAGCGTCCCGGCACCCATCTGCGGTCGACAAGGCCCCTCATGTGCCCAGGATGTCACCAGGAACAACACGGCCTTCATTCCGTACTTCTTCAATATCGGATCTGCATAGATCCAGTTATCGAGATAGCCATCATCGAACGTGATCAGGATAGACTTTTCCGGAACCGGCTGCCCCTGCATAAAACCGGCAAACTGTGCCGCTGTCAGAGTGGTATAGCCGGCACCGGCCAGTGCCGCCAATTGCTCGTCAAAACGCTCGGGGCTGGTCGTAATACTGCCTTCCACCGGCGAGACATGGTGATACATCAGAACCGGGACAGTACGTGCGCTCTTCACTTTTTTCTCCAGGATAACCCAGCCCAGTAATGGGTCATTTTTCCGCTTTTTCTTGCAACCACTGGTGATACGCGGACTCCGTATCCTTTACCAGTCTATCAAGAGAAAACCTGCCTTCCACTTGCAGCCAGTTTACGGCTGCAAGCCCCATTTGCTTGCGCAAAGGCTCACTGGACACCAGGCGTTCCAGAGCGCTTGCCAGCTCGACCCTGTTCTTACTTTCCACAAGAAACCCAGTTTCTTCGGGAATGAACATTTCCGACACACCTCCGACATCCGTTCCGATCACAGGCAAGCCACACATTTGTGCTTCGACATAAACAGTCCCGGAGGCCTCCTGCTCTGTCGCCAGGACAAACACATCACTTCCATACAACAGATTGGGAATGTCTTTGCGATACCCCATCAAATGCGCCTGCCGTTCAAGCCCGTTTTTCTGTATGAAAGAATCCACATTCTCGAATGTCGGTGAACCGCTGCCTACGCACACCAGATGCAGGCCTGGATACTTGGCGAATAAAGGCTTCAACGTCTCCAGCAGGAAGAGATGCCCTTTTTTCTCGCGCATCACTGCCACGCAGATCAGCACGGTGTCTTCAGCCCGCAGTCCCAACTCGTCTCGCAGAGTCGAATGGGCCACGGGCACTGGCTCCGCAACGGGAGAGTAAATGGTTCTGACCCGAGCAGCATCAACCCCTTTATCCAGCACCATGGATCGAACATGGTTGCTGACAGTCACGATCTTGTGAGGCAACCATGTGTACGAAAGCAGGGAGCCTATCGGAGAAGCCAGATGTCGAGTACGCACGATCAAGGGCGTTCCTGCCAATCGGCCTGCCAAGGCCGCAATCAGCGTGTCCTTGCGACTATGCGTATTCAACACATCAAACTGGCCTTGACGCAATATCCTGCGAATTGCTGCCACACCTCTCACAAAGTTGGGAATACCACCCATGGCTACGCGATGTACAGCGAAGCCCTCGGCCTGCAGCCGATCACCCAGGATAGCCTCGGGCCGACAGACCAGTTCCATATGATGACCACGCACCCTCATGGCCAGCATTTCCTTGAAAATGCGGTGTTCCTGGCCCCCAAAGGCAACCGCCGCCTCGGAATGCAATATCCGCAGGGGTTGGTCCGTTTTCTGGTTCATGTGATATCACATTCCTAATAGAAAAGTCCATGCGAAGGCCTATCTGGTGCCTTCCAATCAATACACCACCTCGACCGGCACGCCGGTCCACTCCTCAATGCCTTCCAGGAGGGTGTCGGCCATGCGCACACGCCAATCCTCGCCCAACCTGATCTGGCAACTCGCATCGGGGCTATGGTAAAGCACCTCGATCGGCACACCCGGGACACCATTTTCGGGCTCGGCGCGGAAGGGATTGAGCAACTGACGCAGGCGTTGCACATCCGACTGGTGCGTCAGCATGATCTTGATGGCCCGCGCACGTGCCTCGCGAGCCAATTGGAGATCGAAGATCGAATCGGCCACGATGCGCGTGCCGCCCGAATAATCGTCATGACTGACCTTGCCCTGCACCACCAGCAGTTGGTCCTCGCGCAGACGATTTCGATGCTGCTCGTAGAGTTCGTTGAAGATCGAGATTTCGAGTTGTGCCGTACCATCGTCCAGCGTGGCGAACACCATCTTGCCGCGCCGCGTCATCATCACGCGCACCGCCGTCAACACACCCGTCATCCAGAGCAGATCACGCGACGGCTCGATGCGATCCAGTGCCGTGGGCACGAACTGCCGTACCTCGTCCTTCCAGGCATTGAACAGGTGATCGCTGAAGAAGAAGCCCAGCGCGGCTTTTTCATGCGTCAGTTTTTCCTGCAACGTCCAGGGCTCGGTCGGCACCAGCGTCAGGCTGCCGATACCGGCATCACTGTCATCACCGAACAGCGACACCTGGTTGGCACTGCGTTCAGCCTGCTCGGCCGCCTCGACAGCCATGCCCACCGATTCGAACAGGGCGGCCCGGTTGGGTTCGATCGTATCGAAGGCTCCGGCCTTGATGAGCGCTTCCATGGTGCGCCGATTGACGGTATGGCGATCGACACGCCTGCAGAAATCGAAAAGATCCCGGAACGGCCCCCCTTGCTGGCGGGCCCGCAGGATATCCTCGACAGCCCCCTGCCCGGTTCCCTTGACAGCCCCCAATCCATAGCGAATGGTACGCGGCGGCTTGCCCTTCTGGAAATGCTCGTCGCGGACCGGCTCGAAACGGTAACCTGATTCGTTGACATCCGGCGGCAGCACGGCCACCTTGTTCTCCAGCGCGTCACGCCAGAAAATCTGGACCTTGTCGGTATCGTCCATATCGGACGACAGCGTGGCGGCGATGAACTCGGCCGGATGATAGACCTTCAGCCAGGCTGTCTGGTAGGAAATCAGTGCATAGGCTGCCGAGTGTGACTTGTTGAAGCCGTAGCCTGCGAACTTCTCCATCAGGTCGAACAAGCGCACGGCCAGATCGCCGTCATAGCCCTTGGCCACCGCGCCCTTCTCGAAGATCTCGCGGTGCTTGGCCATTTCCTCGGCCTTTTTCTTGCCCATGGCACGCCGCAACAAATCGGCACCACCCAGCGAGTAGCCGCCGATGATCTGCGAGATCAGCATCACCTGTTCCTGGTACACGATCACGCCGTAGGTACTCTTGAGCGTGGACTCCAGGTCAGAATGAAAATAGTCGACATCGGCACGACCGTGCTTGCGGTTGACGAAGTCATCGACCATGCCCGACTCCAACGGACCGGGTCGGTACAGTGCCAGCATGGCGATCACGTCTTCGAAGGTGCTGGGCTGCAGCTTCTTGAGCAGCTCCTTCATGCCGCGCGATTCAAGCTGGAAGACGGCCGTGGTATTGCCTTCGGTCAGCAGCCGGTAGGTCGCCTGGTCATCCAGCGGTACCGCCATGATGTCAAAATCACGCAGACCATCATTGAACTGGCGCACGAAGCGCACGGCCCAGTCAAGGATGGTCAGGTTACGCAACCCCAGGAAGTCGAACTTGACCAGTCCAACCGCCTCGACATCGTCCTTGTCGTATTGCGACACCACACTGGTGTCCTGCCCAGGCTGGCAGTAGAGCGGGCAGAAGTCGGTCAGCTTGCCCGGTGCGATCAGCACGCCACCGGCGTGCATGCCGATATTGCGTGTCAACCCTTCCAGCGGGCGCGCCAGATCGACCAGGGCACGCACCTCTTCTTCCTGGTCGTAGCGCTCCTTGAACGCAGGTTCATCGCTCAAAGTCCGATCCAGCGACCAGGGATCGGCCGGATTGAACGGAATCATCTTGGACAGTCCGTCGCACAGCGAATACGGCATGTCCAGCACCCGACCGGCATCACGCACCACAGCCTTGGCACCCAGGGTACCGAACGTCGCGATCTGGCTGACTGCAGCGCGGCCGTATTTATCCTTGACGTACTCGATCACCCGTTCACGGTTATCCTGACAAAAGTCGACGTCGAAGTCGGGCATGGAGACCCGCTCTGGATTCAGAAAACGTTCGAACAGCAAGTCATACCGAATTGGATCGAGATCGGTAATCCCCAGACTGTAGGCCACCAGCGAGCCAGCCCCCGACCCCCGACCCGGTCCAACTGGCACGCCGTTGTTCTTGCCCCAGTTGATGAAGTCGGCCACGATCAGGAAGTAACCCGGAAAACCCATGCCGATGATGGTCTTGCACTCCCAGGCCAGGCGCTCGTCGTACACCGGACGCCGGGTCGCACGCTCCTGCTCGTCGGGATACAGTTGTACCAGGCGCTTTTCCAGACCTTCCTCGGACAGTTGCACCAGGTAATCATCGAGTGTGATGCCATCCGGCGTCGGGAAGTCAGGCAGACGCGGCTTACCCAGCGTCAGCGTCAGGTTGCAGCGTCGGGCGATTTCGATGCTATTGTGCAGGGCCACGGGCACATCGGCAAAGCGCCGGGCCATTTCCAGACTATCCAGCAGATACTGCTCAGGTGTAAAGCGCCGGGGCCGCTTGGGATTGGCAAGTTGTTCGCCTTCGGCAATGCAGACACGGGCTTCGTGCGCCTCGAACTCATCAGCCTGCAGAAACTGCACCGGGTGCGTGGCCACCACCGGCAGGCCTGCCTGCACGGCCAGAGCCAGAGCCGCCTGCACATAGGATTCATCACCATCCATGCCACTGCGCTGCAGCTCGACATAGAAGCGATCCGGTAACAACGTGCGCCAGCGCTCGGCCAATGCCACGGCCTGGGCCATGTTGCCGTTTTCCAGGGCATGGCCGATATCACCCGCCCGGGCACCTGACAGCACGATGATGCCGTCCCCCTGGCTGCGCAGCCAGTCCTGGCGGATTTCTGCACGGCCTTTCCAGGTGTTGGTCAGCCAAGCCTGCGAGAGCAGTTCGCACAGGTTGCGGTATCCTTGGTCGCTGGACGCCAGCAGCAGCACCCGGAAGGGCTTGTCGCGCTCATCGTCGTTGGTCATCCAGACATCGCACCCGGCAATGGGTTTGATCCCTTTGCCGCGCGCAGTCTTGTAGAATTTGATCAGGCCAAAGACATTACACAGATCGGTCAGTGCCACAGCTGGCTGGCCGAGCGCGGCAACCCGCTTGACGAGATCGGGAATGCGAACCACGCCGTCCTGCACCGAAAACTCGGAGTGGACGCGCAGATGTACGAAGGGAATAGCAGCATTTTCAGACATGGCAGGATTGTAACCACCCTGCCCTGTGCAACGCAGCAAGATTTGTTACGACATGCCGGCCACGGTTGCCTGCACAATTCGACACCGGAGGATATCGACACCATGAAATGGATCATCCCGGCCCTTTGGCTGGCCGCCATCCTGTTTGCCCACTTTCGAGGCAAAGTCCGTATTCCCCTGCATCGCCAGTTGCTTGATCACTCCGTCCTGCTGGCACCGGTCAATGCCTTCATGATCCTGCTGTCCAAGGTCCCGACCACACCCTACCTGGACAACAGCTACCTGTCCGGCCTGAAAAAGCTCGACGACAATTGGGAAATCATCCGCGACGAAGCACTGGCCATGGCCGAACGCCGTCACATCAAGGCAGCCCAGAAAAATGACGACATCGGTTTCAACTCGTTCTTCAAGTACGGCTGGAAACGTTTCTACCTGAAATGGTACGACGCACGTCACCCTTCCGCAGAGGAGTTGTGCCCACGCACGGTCGCCCTGCTGCGCGAGATACCTGAAATCAAGGCAGCGATGTTCGCCGAGCTGCCTGCAGGCGGCAAGCTCAACGCACACCGGGATCCTTACGCAGGTTCCCTACGCTATCACCTGGGCCTGGCGACCCCCAATGATGATCGCTGCTTCATCCGTGTCGATGGCGAAATCCATAGCTGGCGCGATGGCAAAAGCGTGATTTTCGATGAAACCTACGTGCACGATGCCCGTAACGACAGCGAAGGCAACCGCATCATCCTGTTCTGTGATGTCGAACGCCCCATGCGCTATGGCTGGGCGCAGGCATTCAACCGCTGGTTCGGCCGCGTGGTGATGTCGGCGGCCAGCGCCCCCAACGACGGCGGCGACCAGACCGGTGCCATCAACCGGCTGACGCACCTGCACTGGATCATCGACCAGAAACGACGCGCCTTCAAGAACTGGAACAAGACGGTCTACAAGGCCACCAAGTTCGGACTGATTGCGCTGGTGATTGTCGGGTTTATTTTGATGTAAGGCTTGTACAAGCCGCCGGACATGGTGTGGCCCTGTGGAGTTCGGTCTGCGCAATGGTCTGGCCGCTTCGCAGCCAGACTTCCCGCAAACGCCTGGGGTGGCGGGCGGCGGAAAAACTCGGGCTGCGCCCTCAGACAGTTTCCGCCTTTTCTCCCGCCACCCCAGGCATCTGCGGCATTGCACAAAATCTCACCCCACAGGGCCACACCATGTCCGGCTCATGTCAATGCTGATTGTGAGGTTGTCGCTATCAGCAGAACGGAGCGAAGCGTAGTGAGTTTGTCCCGCTGCCCACCCATTGGGTGCTGACGTGGGCAGTCCGGCTCCGTTCAGGAGCCCGGACCGTGACACAGATGCCACCCTCACGGCCAGCCTGCCCTGGCGTGTCTTTCGAGATATATAGGCACTCAAAGAGGCCCTCAAAGCCCCCCACTCAGCGCTGCATCGTCTCCCAGGTCTTCTGCAAGCGCTTGACAGATACCGGCATGGGCGTACGCAGTTCCTGCGCGAACAACGACACCCGCAACTCCTCCAGCATCCAGCGGAAGGTCTCAAGCCGTTCGTCCGGATCCCCTTTGCGTGCGGCTACTTCGCGCTGCAGCAGCGTCAATAGCGGTGCCATATCGACCTGCAGGCGGGCATCGCGTGCCGGATCGGCACGCAGCTTGTCTATCCGGATGCCGGCCGCCTTGAGATAACGTGGAAAATGCGCCAGTTGCTCATAGGGCGTCTCGCGTACGAACCTGCGATGCACCAGCGCACCGATCTGCTTCTGCAGGTCGGCATGGGCCGCTGCATGCGACTTGGCCTGGGGCAGTTTGCGCTGCAATGCCGTCCACTCGGTCAGGATAAGATTGACCAGGCGTGCCACCTCCTGCGCCAGTAACCCCAGCCGGCTGCGCCCCTCTTCACGGCGCTGCTCGAATGCAGCGGCATCCGACGGCCAGGGTTCGGCCAGGCAGGCGCGATCAAGGGCACAATCCACCATCTGGTCACGCAGTTCTTCCTGGCTCCCCAGCGGCATGTACATCATGCCGCTGCGGGTCAGTTCATGCAGGTTCTTCTCCAGAAACTTGACCTGGTCCCGCAAGCCGATGCGAAACAGGAGCAACAGACCTGCATGGTGACGTCGCCGTGCCTCGTGCGGATCATCGAACACATCCAGATCGCAATGTGTGTCACGATCGACCAGTGCCGGATAGCCAATGAAAGACTGCCCCTTGCGCTTGATTTCCAGTAGTTCCGGAAGCTCACCGAAGGTCCAGCCGGTCAGGTTTTCATGCGCCAGTGCCTGCGCCACCTCATGGTCGCGCGCTGCCATCTGCTGGAACTGGCTCTGTGCCTGCTTGCCGTGCTCGGCCTTGAGCTGGGCCAGATTGCGGCCTGCCGCCAGCATGCGGCCATGCTCATCCAGAATGCGGAAATTCATCGACAGATGCGGCGGCAGCATTTCGGGCTTGAAATCGGCTGGCTGTACACGAATGCGCAGCGTGGCCCAGATATCCTCGATCAAGCCATCGGTCAGGCTGCGTCCTGGATTGCCCAGCCGTTCGAACCAGCGATCATAGAAAGCGGCAGCATAATCGGGTACCGGTACGCAATGACGGCGCAGCTTCTGCGGCAGCGACTTGACCAGCAACTGCACTTTTTCCTTGAGCATGCCCGGCACCAGCCATTCACAACGGGCCGCATCGAGCTGGTTGAGCGCTGCCAGCGGCACGCTCAGCGTCACGCCGTCCTTGGGCGAACCTGGCTCGAAGTGATAATCGAGCGCCATGGTCACGCCATGCCATTCCACTTTCTTGGGAAAAACATCGGTCGTGATGCCAGCGGCCTCATGGCGCATCAGCTCATCGCGGGTCAGACGCAAGCGGGCGGCTTCTTCCGCCGGCAACCCCTTGACCCATTTTTCCAGCTCCACCGTCTGCGACATGCCGTCCGGGATCTGACGCTCATAGAACGCAAAGATCAACTCGTCATCGACCAGGATATCGGGCCGGCGCGATTGATGCTCCAGCTTCTCGATCTGCGCGACCAGCTTGCGGTTGTAGCCGACAAAAGCCGCCTTGGTCTCGATCTCGCCGGTAACCAGCGCCTGACGGATGAAAATCTCGCGCGCATGGACCGGATCGATTCGGCCATACTGCACGCGCCGCCCCGTATAGATCGGCAGTCCGTAGAGCGTCGCCCTCTCGTTGGCCACGACCTGTCCGGATTTTTTCTCCCAGCGCGGATCTGACCAGTTGCGCCTCAGCAGGTGCGCACCGGCCTTCTCCAGCCAGGTGGGATCGATTTTGGCAATGCAGCGGGCATACAGGCGTGTGGTTTCCACCAGTTCTGCAGCCACGATCCAGCGTCCCGCCTTTTTGAGCAGACGGGAACCCGGATGAATATGAAAACGGATGTCGCGGGCCCCCAGGTAATGGCCGGCCTCCTCGCTCTTGAGCCCGATATTGCCCAGCAGACCGGTCAGGAGCGCCAGATGGATCTGTTCGAATGTCGCTTCGGTCTGGTTGATGCGCCAGCCCTGTTCCGTGACCACGGTCTTGAGTTGCGTATGCACATCATGCCATTCGCGCAGTCGCAATGGCGACAGGAAATTCTGACGCAGTTGGGCAGCCAGCTTGCGCTGCGATGCCTTGTGCTCGACCTGTTCACGGTACCAGCGCCACAGCTTGATATACGACATGAACTCGGACCGGTCATCGGCGAAGCGCGCATGGGCCTGCTCTGCCGCCTCACGGGCCTGCAGCGGCCGGTCGCGCGGATCCTGGACCGACAACGCCGAGGCGATCAACAGGACTTCGGCCAGGCACTGCTGCTGGCGCGCCTCCAAAATCATGCGGCCGATGCGCGGATCCACCGGCAGCTTGGCCAATTGCCGTCCTTCCGCCGTCAGGACGTTGCCATCATCCAGCGCACCCAGTTCCTGCAACAGGTGATAGCCGTCGGCAATGGCGCGCCCGGTCGGGGCATCGACAAAGGGAAACTGTTCGATATCATCCAGCCGCAACGATTTCATGCGCAGGATCACCGAGGCCAGCGAGGAACGCAGGATCTCGGGATCGGTGAACGCAGGCCGCCCCAGGAGGTCAGGCTCGTCGTACAGGCGAATGCAGACGCCTGGCCCCAGACGACCGCAACGACCGGCGCGCTGGTTGGCCGATGCACGACTGACCGGTTCAATCCGCAACTGCTCGACCTTGTTGCGCCAGGAATATCGCTTGACGCGCGCCAGGCCGCTGTCGATCACATAGCGGATGCCAGGCACCGTCAGTGATGTCTCGGCCACGTTGGTCGCCAGCACGATACGGCGTGCATTGCCGCGTGGCCTGAAAATCTGTTCCTGTTCGGCCTGCGACAGGCGCGCAAACAGAGGCAGCACTTCCGTACCCGGCGGATGATGCTTGCGCAGACTTTCGGCTGCCTCGCGGATTTCGCGCTCGCCGGGCAGGAACACCAGCACATCACCCGCACCATGGCGAGCACACTCGTCAACGGCATCGACGATGGCATCGATCAAGTCGCGCTCTTCATCGTCCTGTCCCCGACCTGAGGTGCTGCGGTCACGTGCTTCCGCTTTGCTGCCCGCAGCATCGTCATCGTCGCTGCCTTGTCGGTAGCGATCACTGGCGATGGGACGATAGCGGACCTCTACAGGATACAGACGTCCCGACACCTCGATCACCGGGGCCGGCCTGTCGGGCGTCGCGCCGAAGTGGCGGGCGAAGCGTTCCGCATCGATGGTGGCCGAGGTGATGATCAGCTTGAGGTCCGGGCGACGCGGCAGGATCTGCTTCAGGTAGCCCAACAGGAAATCGATGTTCAGGCTGCGCTCGTGGGCCTCATCGATAATGATGGTGTCATAGCGCCGCAGCAAGGGATCGCGCTGGGTTTCGGCCAGCAGGATGCCGTCCGTCATCAGTTTGATCGCCGTCGCTGCGCTGCTGCGATCATTGAAACGGATCTGGTAGCCCACGGTCTCGCCCATGGGCGTATTCAGTTCCTCGGCAATCCGTTTGGCCACGGATGTCGCGGCCAGCCGCCGGGGCTGGGTATGCGCGATCATGCGCCCACCGGCAGCCCGCCCCAGCTCAAGGCATATCTTGGGCAACTGCGTGGTTTTGCCGGATCCCGTTTCGCCGCTGACGATCACGACCTGATTCGCGCGAACAGCCCGGGCAATCTCTTCGCGGCGGGCGCTGACCGGCAGGTCTTCGGGATAGGTAATGGCGAGTCGTGCTGCGGGATGGTCTGCTGGAATCTGGGTCATGGGCTGGCTGATGACTGGGCAACCGGATTATAGAACGCCCCGGATAGCATGCCCTGGTCTGAACAGTATGCCAATATATAATTGACTGTTTGCTCCAGACCATCTCCCATCCCCATGCGCATCCTGCAGATCAATACCGAAAAAAGCTGGCGCGGCGGCGAACGCCAGACACTGCTCAGCATGCGGGAGTTCCAGCGCAATGGGCACCAGGTCGAACTGCTGGCACGGCAGTCCGGCCCCTTGTCCACACAGGCGCTGGCAGAAGGTTTCGTCTGCCACGAAGTATCGCGTACCAGTGGCGTCGCCACCTTTCTGGCGCGACAGGGGCACCGCTACGATATCGTACACTGCCAGACGGCCGGTGCCCTGACCTGGGCGGTGCTGGTGAAGGGCCTGTACCGCCGCCCTCTCGTAATTACACGCCGTACCGATCTGCCGGTACGCAGGCGAGAAGCGATCACGGCCTTCAAGTGGCGCTGCGCAGACCGCATGGTGACCATCAGCCAAGCCGCCGCACGGGAGCCGCTGCGACTGGGCCTGCATCCCCAGATTATCCCCAGTGCCGTCGAGCCTGCCAAGCCGGCAGATCCGGTCAGGCTGGCGCAGTTTCGCGACCGATACCTGCCTGCGGGCAAAACAGTCATCGCCACTGCTGCCTCCCTTACGACGGAAAAGGATCCCGAAACCCTGCTGCGTGCGATTGCCATTCTGCATCGCCAGCGCCAGGATTTTATTTTCGTGCATATGGGCACCGCTGGCCCGCTGGCTGAACGTATCCTGCACCTGCGCCATGAGTTCGGGCTGGAAACCTGCTATGTGCATGCCGGCTTCCAACCCGAGGTCGAGACCCTCTATTCACTCTTTGACCTGTTCGTCATGTCCTCGCGCCATGAAGGACTGGGCAGCAGCGTCCTGGATGCCTTCATGCAGCATGTGCCGGTGGTGTCCACGGACGCCGGCGGACTGGCGGAATCCCTGGCCGACGGACGCGGACTGCTCTGCCCCGTCGGCTCGCCCGAGGCGCTGGCACAGGCCATGTCACAGGCGCTCGACCACCCAGACCAGGGCAGGGACATGGCCGAACGTGCCTACGCTTATGTCAATCACGTCCACGGCGTGGCTGCCATGGGACAACGCTACCTGGCGCTTTACACCGATCTTCTGGAATCCCGCGCATGACATCCCCCTCCACTGCAACGGCACGCGCCACGCTGTCCGTCATTATCATCACCAAGAACGAAAGCCGCCATATCGGTGCCTGTCTGGAATCAGTCAGCTTTGCCGACGAGATCATTGTCGTGGACTCCGGCAGCACCGATGACACCTGCGAAATCGCCGCACGCTTCGGCGCACGTATTCAGGTCACGCCCGATTGGCCAGGCTTTGGCCCGCAAAAGAACCGGGCGCTGGACCTCGCGACCTGTGAATGGGTGCTGTCGATCGACGCTGATGAACGGGTCACTCCGGAACTGGCCGATGAAATCTGCCGGCAGTTGCAGACGACGCCGACGAGCAACACCTATGAGGTGGCCCGTTTGTCGCATTTCTGTGGCAAAGCCATTCGCCACAGCGGATGGTGGCCCGATTATGTCCTGCGCTTCTTCAAGCGTGGCAGTGCCAGATTCACCGATGCCGCCGTGCATGAAAAGCTGGTCGCCAAAGATGGACGTACCGGCCGCCTCCAGGCCCACTTTCTGCACTATCCCTACGACAACCTAGAAGCATTGATCAACAAGATCAATCGCTACTCAAGCGATGCCGCCGCCATGATGTATGCAAAGGGCAAGCGCACGCATGTCCTGGGCGCAGTCGGACACGGTTTCTGGACATTCGTGCGGTCCTACCTGCTTCGTCGTGGTTTCCTGGACGGTGCGCATGGTTTCATCCTGGCAGTTGCGGCCGGCGCAGGCAGTTTTTTCCGCTATGCCAAGCTATGGCTGCTGCAGCGGCAGCATGCCAACAGGACAGATGTGCCGCGCAACTGAAAAACCAGAGGAATGGCAGGAGGCCCTTCAGGATTTCAAACGATTGTAGAGACCACCCAGCAAGGGCGAAGCGCCCAGAATAACGCGCTGACCAAATTGCCAGCCACCACGATTGCGCACCGCCACCCGGTAGATATGGCTGCAGCCACCCGCGGCACGATTCAAACCCCGGCTATCAGTGGTATAGAGCGACGCAAACCCCGACTGGTTTGCAATATCGAGATAATCCTGATCGAAATAGCCCTGTGGCCAGCACAGTTGCGATGTCGCGCCCCCCATATGTGCCTCGAAAAAATTGCGGGATGACATCAGATCCCGTAACAACCCTTCTCGTTTGGCAGACACATCAGCCGATACCAAATCCCAGCGTACATGTGAGTGCGTATGCGAGTGGAATTCGAATGTGCCCGCATCACGCATGGCATCCACTTCACTCTGTCGCACGATCACACGATCCACTTGCCCCTGCTCAACCCACTGTTTGCATTCGGCGTGGCCCCACGCCTCAAATGCTGCCACTCGATTTTCGACAATTTCTTTATAGGTAGCGCAAGGGCGTGCAGGCCCCTGCCCCACCCAACCCGTAACCAGAAACATGATGGCGCTGAATCCGTGCTCCTTCAAGACAGGATGCGCATATTGCCAGTTATCGAGATAGCCATCATCAAAAGTCAGCACAACCGACTTGGCTGGCACAGGCAAACCGTCCCTGAGAAAGCCCTGCAACTGCTCTCCCGACAGCGTACGCCACCCGTGCCTGGCCAACCAGCGCATCTGGCTGACGAAATTGGCAGGACTGGATGCCAGCCCCTTGGTTGCTGGCGAGACATGGTGATACATCAGAACAGGAACGGCTTTGGCAGATTTCATGGAGGTCATCCCAACTGATATGTATTCAATAGGTCGGCAGCAGTCTTTACAACACGCTCCACCGTGATACTTTTGATATCCCCGCCATCTTCAGGCAATACCGCTGCACTCTGTGCATGCGGAAAAAACCACTCGGGATTATTTTCGCAATAAAGTCCGATAAAGGGCCGTTGCAGGCATTGTGCAAAATGGGAGGGTCCACAGTCATTGGCAACGACCAGAACGCTTGAGGCCATCAAGGCTGCATTATCGCCCAAGCCAAGGTTTTCATGGATTCTGAACGGCAACCTCTGTCCAAGCCTGGCTTCAAGAAACTGCCGCTCTTCACCTTCACTGGGTCCCAGGACAAAATCAAAGACCAGCCCTGGGTAGCGAGCATATAGCGTACAGGCCAGTTCATAGAATCGTGCCACTCCCCACTTTTTGAATTCTCCAGCTCCGGCTCCTGGCAACAAACAGACACGCCCAGAGGCTTTTTCTACACGACCCTCAGCCATGTCCATCATGGCCTCTCGCATGTAGAACGCTGGACCCATCGGCAACTCAAGCGTCTCAATCAAAGGCAACAGATAGGTAACAGCACGATATACATCTTCTGTGTATTCATCACACCGATCAAAAAAACGATTCAAGGGATTCGAAGGCTTGCCCAGCCCGATGGACACCCTTGCACGCCGGACCAGGCCAATCAGCGCAGCATTTACCATTCCAGGCCGCATCGAATAGTAGACGTCGACAGACGCCGGTACCTGGAAACAGGTTTTGAGTAGGCTTTTCGTCTCGGAATAATTATCTATCCATGATAGATTCCGATAAAAATTTTCCAGACCACTACTGGCAAAAAGCGTCAGATGATCTACTTGTGCATGCTTCTTGATTGCATAGATAACCGGCAATGAGACAATATTCGCGCCGTAGAACGTACGACTGCGCAACAGCAATGCGGCCTTTTTCAAAACAATATCCTTATCGAACTGACCAACAGAATTCGCGGCTGTCGCATATTACAAAAAGCAGGTCGCAACAAACAAGCATTGTTGCGCAACATTTCCATGATGCCCGCCCGTTATCGATGTGTACACGACACACATACATCACAGGCAACAGCGCTACAATAGAAGGTTGGATACACGTTTTCGACATCGGACCCACCGCGCTATGCTCACCTTCCAGCAAATCATCCTGACCCTGCAGAACTACTGGGACCGGCACGGCTGCGCCCTGCTCCAGCCGTATGACATGGAAGTGGGTGCAGGCACCTCGCACACCGCCACATTCCTGCGTGCCATCGGTCCCGAACACTGGCGTGCCGCATATGTGCAGCCTTCGCGCCGCCCCAAGGATGGCCGCTATGGCGACAACCCCAACCGGCTGCAGCACTATTACCAGTACCAGGTCGTGCTCAAGCCCGCGCCTGAAAACATTCTCGACCTCTACATCGGTTCGCTCCAGGCACTGGGCATCGATCCACAGCAGCATGACATCCGTTTTGTAGAAGACGATTGGGAAAACCCCACGCTGGGGGCCTGGGGCCTGGGCTGGGAAGTCTGGCTCAATGGGATGGAAGTCACCCAGTTCACCTATTTCCAGCAGGTTGGCGGCCTCGATTGCACCCCGGCAACAGGCGAGATCACTTATGGACTCGAGCGACTGGCCATGTACCTGCAAGGCGTCGAAAGCGTCTACGACCTGGTCTGGACGGAAGGTGCCAATGGCCAGGGCAAGGTGCTCTACCGGGATGTGTTCCATCAGAACGAAGTCGAACAGTCCACCTACAATTTCGAGTACGCCTCGACGGACATGCTGTTTGCCCACTTCAACGACTACGAAGCCGAAGCCCAGCGCCTGATCGGCGTACCCCTGGCGCTGCCCGCCTACGAGGCGGTCCTCAAGGCCGCCCACACATTCAACATGCTCGATGCCCGGGGTGCAATCAGCGTCACCGAGCGCGCCGCCTACATCGGCCGTATCCGCAACCTGTCCCGCGCCGTGGCCCAGGCCTATTACGAATCCCGCGAACGACTTGGCTTTCCGATGCTGACCGGCGCTGCCCGCGAAGCGCTCAAGATCGACCAGGCTACCGTGGAGTCCAACTGAAATGACGATGTCCCATACCGACGTACGCCCCCTGCTGGTCGAACTGTTTACCGAAGAACTCCCGCCAAAGGCATTGCAGAAACTGGGCGAAGCTTTTGCCGAAGGCCTGAGCCAGCAACTGGCCGGCCTGAACCTGCTGGCCGACGACTGCACGGTCGAAGCCTATGCCACGCCGCGACGGCTGGCAGCTTCGCTGAGTGCCGTGCGTGCGCAGGCACCGGAACAAACCTTTGCCGAGAAACTGATGCCGGTCAAGGTCGGGCTCGACGCCGATGGCAAGGCCACGCCTGCACTGCAGAAGAAACTGGCCGCCAAGGGCTGGGCCGATCTTGATGTCGCCTCGCTGGCGCGTGAGTCCGATGGCAAGCAGGATTACCTGGTTGCACATGGCACGGCACAAGGCGCGCCACTGGCAGAGGGCCTGCAACAGGCGCTCGACTATGCGCTGACTCACCTGCCGATCCCCAAGGTCATGCGCTACCAGTTGCCGGATGGCCTGACTTCCGTGCGTTTCGTGCGTCCGGCCCATGGGTTGGTTGCACTGCACGGTGCCGACATCGTCCCGGTGCAGGCACTCGGCCTGTCGTCCGGCCGTGTCACGCAGGGCCATCGCTTCATGTCGACCGGCGACATCAGCCTGACCCAGGCCACCGATTATGTCCAGGCCCTGGAAACCCAGGGCAAGGTCATCCCGACTTTCACTCAACGGCGCGACATCATCTGGCGCGACCTGAGCGCCGCCGCAGAGCGTCTGCAGGCAGATCTGGGTGATGCCCCTGAAGTCACGGCCCTGCTCGATGAAGTCACCGCGCTGGTCGAACACCCCACCATCTATGTAGGCGAGTTCGATCCGGACTTCCTGCAGGTGCCGCAGGAATGCCTGATCCTGACCATGCGCCTGAACCAGAAGTATTTCCCGCTGTTCGATCCGGCCAGCGGCAAGCTGACGCATCGTTTCCTGATCGTCAGCAACATGCAGGTAGCCGATCCTTCCAACATCGTCGAAGGCAACCAGCGGGTGGTCCGTCCGCGACTGGCTGATGCCCGCTTCTTTTTCGATACCGACCGCAAGGCACCGCTCGAAAGCCGTGTCGCCGATCTCGGCAACATCGTCTACCACAACAAGCTGGGCAGCCAGTTGGCGCGCACCGAGCGCGTCCGTACCCTGGCGCGGGGCATTGCCCAGGCGCTGGGTGGCAACGTCGCCGACGCCGACCGCGCGGCACAATTGGCAAAGGCAGACCTGCTCTCCAACATGGTCGGCGAATTCCCCGAGTTGCAGGGCGTCATGGGTGCCTACTACGCCCTGGCCGATGGCGAAAAGGCCAGCGTGGCCGATGCCCTCCGCAGCCAGTACCGCCCACGCATGGAACAGCCAGTCAGCCTCGAGAACCTGCCCGGCGCAGCCCTTTTCCTCGCCGAACGCGCCGAGACGCTTGTCGGCATCTGGGGCATCGGCCTGGCACCGACCGGAGAGCGCGACCCCTATGGCCTGCGGCGTGCCGCACTGGGCCTGATCAGTGGCTTCGAACAACTGGCTGCGGGTGGCCTGCTGCCGGCACACGAAGCCGGTGCCCTCACACTGAATGCCCTGCTGACACACGCGGCACAACAGTTGGACGGACTGATTGCCGCCGACACGCTGCCGCAGGTGCAAGCCTTCATCTACGAACGCTATCGCAACCAGCTCAACGCCCAGTACGACCGGGCCGTGGTCGATGCTGTCATTGCCCAGCAACCGCCCCTGCATCAGGTATTGGCACGTGTGCAGGCTGTCACGGCATTCCGCGCCCTGCCCGAGGCAGAAAGCCTGTCGGCTGCCAACAAGCGGATCGGCAACCTGCTCAAGAAAGCAGACAACCTGAACACGACGCTCGACAACGCACTTCTCCAGGAGCCTGCCGAACAGGCGCTGGCCCAGGCGATTGCCGACCTGACCCCGCAAGTCCAGGCCCATCTGTCGCAAGGTAACTTCACCCAGGCCCTGAGCACGCTGGCACAGGCTCGTGCTGCAGTAGACCGCTTTTTCGACGAAGTCATGGTCATGGCCGAAGACGCTGCAGTACGCAGTAACCGACTGGCGCTGCTGCAGCAGTTGCATCAGTTGATGAACGGCGTGGCCGACCTGTCGCGACTGGCATGAACCTGCCCAACCCCAGTGCCTCCTGCCCCCCGTCCGCCCTGGCGGGGCTCAAGCTCATCGTGCTTGACCGGGATGGCGTCATCAACCAGGACAGCGCCGAGTACGTCAAGTCCCCGGACGAATGGATTCCCCTGCCAGGTAGCCTGGAAGCCATCGCGCGGCTCAACGAAGCGGGCTGGAGGGTGGTCGTTGCCACCAACCAGTCCGGTCTGGCGCGTGGCTACTTCTCGATGGAAACCCTCAACGCCATCCATGGCAAGATGCGCCGCCTGCTGCATCAGGCAGGCGGCATGGTCGATGCCATTTTCATCTGCCCGCACGGCCCCGACGAAGGCTGCGACTGCCGCAAGCCGGCCCCCGGCCTGTTCCGCGACATTGCGCAGCGCTATGATGTCGATCTCAATGGCGTACCTGCCGTGGGCGACTCCCTGCGCGATCTGCAGGCCAGCGCACAGGTCGGCTGTGCGCCATGGCTGGTGCTGACCGGCAACGGTGACAGCACAGCCCGGAAACCGCTGCCCCCCGGCACCCGTATCGCCCGTGACCTGGCCGACATGGTCGACCAGTTGCTGGCCGTACGCGCCGATGCGCCGTCCGATTCACTTTCTGCCGCTTCCTGATCATGATCTGGCTACGCTCCACACTCTACGCCCTGTTTCTTGCAGTGACCGTAGTACCTTTCGCATTGTTGTCGATCGTTGCACTCGCCTTTCCGCTCAAATGGCGCTACCGCATCACGCTGGGTTGGCCCCGGCTGGGCATCTGGGGAGCCCGTGTCATTGCCGGCATCCGCTGGCAGGTCAAAGGCTGGGAAAATCTCCCTGACGGCCCGGCCATCCTGCTCTCCAAGCACCAGTCGGCATGGGAAACCATGTACCTGATCGGTCACATGCCGCGCAACATGTGCTTCGTCTACAAGCGCGAGCTGCACAAGGTACCCTTTTTCGGCTGGGGCCTGGCCGGGCTGCGCATGATCGCCATCGACAGGGCCAAGGGTTCGGAAGCATTCGAGCAGGTCGTCCGCCAGAGCCAGCGCTGCCTGGATGAAGGCCGCTGGCCCATCCTGTTTCCCGAGGGCACACGCACACGCCCCGGACAGGAAACCCGCTACAAAAGCGGTGGCGCACGACTGGCATGCCGTACCGGCGTACCGGTCATTCCGATCGCAGTCAACTCCGGCGTCTGCTGGCCCCGCAACTCATTTCTCAAGCACCCCGGCCTGATCACGGTATCCATCGGACCAGCCATCCCCCCCGATGGACTGAGTGCGGAAGAACTCAACGAGAAAGTGCAGGACTGGATCGAAACCGAAGTCCGCGCCATGAATCCGGAGCTTTATGCACGCTGAGTCGCATTCACAGGCCTGCAATACACCGGCCACCGATGCGCTGCCTGCCGTAGCTGCCCTGCCTCCCGGTGCCCGTTGGCGTGAACTGCTGTGCGCAGGCCAGGCCATACGCTTCATGCTGCTGCGCTCCCACCGGCGCAGCATCGGCTTCAGGATCTGCGAGGATGGCCTGAGAATCACGGCACCGGTCTGGGCCAGCCTGAAACAGATCGATGACGCAGTCCAAACCAAAGCGGCCTGGATCACCCGCAAGCTGTCGGACTGGCAGAACCGCCACGCAGCGCTGGCCGCAGAGCCTGATTGCTGGCGTGCCGGCAGCCATTTTCCGTACCTGGGACGACCGGTCCGTATCGTCCTGGCGGCTCCGGCACTGTATTTCAGCAGCCACACCGACAGCCTGGCTGCCATTTCACCGGCACCGCCAGACAGCCTGTACCTGCCACTGCCTGTCCACGCTGATTCGGCCAGCATTTGCAAGGCAGTTCAGGTATGGCTTCAACAACGTGCCCGCGAACTGTTCAGCCTGCGTATCGGCCACTTCGAGCGACGCACAGGCCTGCGCGTGCGTCACTGGCGGCTTTCCGCCGCCAATACCCGCTGGGGCTCCTGCTCCAGTGACGGCCGCATCATGCTGAACTGGAAACTGATCCATTGCGCGCCTGATATCATTGACTACGTCATTGCACATGAAATGGCTCACCTGCGCGAGATGAACCACAGCGCCGCCTTCTGGCATGAAGTAGGCCAGATCATGCCGACCTACGAACAGGCACGCACCCGGCTCAAGCAGCACGATCCGCGCCGCCTGCCTTCTTTCGACCCATCACTGAACAAGGAGTAACACCATGCGTCTCTTGCACACCATGTTGCGCGTAGGCGACCTCGAACGCTCGCTCGCCTTCTACACCCAGGTGCTGGGCATGCGCCTGCTGCGCCGCAAGGACTACCCCGAAGGGCGCTTCACGCTGGCGTTCGTCGGCTACGAAGACGAAGACCAGGGTGCCGTGATCGAGCTGACCCACAACTGGGATACCACCCAATACGAAATCGGCACGGGCTACGGCCACATCGCGCTCGAGGTCGAGGACGCCTATGCCACCTGTGATCGTGTTCGTGCCCAGGGTGGCAATGTCGTGCGCGAGGCAGGCCCGATGAAACATGGCACCACCGTGATCGCCTTCGTCGAAGATCCTGACGGCTACAAGATCG